>JAEZTA010000124.1 GCA_023443765.1 Bacteroidota bacterium
AGCCGTACGCTGGTCGAATTCCAGACCGTCGAGGGCGTGGGCTTCATCAACAAGACGCTTCCGCTGCTTTCGGGCCTCGATTTCAGCCGTTACATCGCCGACATCGCCGGAAGCCGCTATGCCGACTCGGAAGAGATCGGAAAAGCCTTCCCGTTCCTGAGCGGCAACATGACCCCCGGCGAGAAGGTGCGCTACGGCTTCAACACCGACTGGCAGAAGGAGATTTATGCACCGGCTTTCGTTTCGGACAACATGCTCAAGGTACGCGGCGGCGACGCTGTCGTCCAGTACCTGGTGACGGCGGGCTACCAGACCGGCAACGGCGTGGTCGACGGAACCTCGCGTGACAAGTTCTACACCAACGGTAACACCAACATCAACTTCAGCGACAAACTGAGCGCCTTTGCGTCGATCTCCTTCGACTTCCTGGAGATGAAGCTCCAGGAGCAGGGCCTTTCGCCGCAGACCAACCCGTTGCTGGCTTCCTATTCCCACTCCTCGCTGACCGGAATCTACGAGGTGGACACCAACGGCGCCATCCTGACCGAGTATGCGAAGGTCGACCCGACGATGAACATCTCCAATCCCGTCGCCATGTTGTCGGGCATCGAGGGTAAGAACAAAATCTACGATTTCGTGGTGAGCACGGGCCTGAACTACAAGATCCTGAGAAACCTGACGGCAGACGCCTCGTTCGGCATCTTCTACCGCTATATCAAGGACGATATTTTCATCGGCGGCCTGAGCTCGGGAACGATCGCCCCGCTCATGGACGGCCTCGCGCTCAATACGGTCCGCAGCGGTTCTTCGGAATCGAGGGACTATTTCGGCAAGGTCGGCCTCACTTACCGCTTCTCGACCGGCAGCCATAACCTCGACGTGAAGGGCGGCTGGCAGATTCTCTCTTCGCGCCACCAGGCCAGCAGCGGATCGGGTATCAACTCCACGACCGACCGTTACCGCTCGCTTTCCAGCGTCTCCGAGATCGGGCGTACTTCGGGCGGATACGCCGAGCTCCTGAACTGGATGAACGCCTACCTGAAAGCCGATTACAACTTCCGCGACCAGCTCTACCTCTCGGCTATCGGCGTTGTGGACGCTTCGTCGACCTATGGTTCTTACAGCGACCGCTGGTTCGTATTCCCGGGTGTCAAAGCCGGCTGGAAGATCAGCAACGCTCCCTTCCTGCGCAACAGCAATGCGATTTCCAACCTGATGCTGCGCGCCGAATACAGTGTCAACCCCAACAGCCGTTACAGCAGCGCCTATGGCAGCTATTACTACATGCTGCAACTGCTGCGCGACGTGAGCGGTCTTGTGCGCGCCGGCGTTCCCAACCAGAAGATCGGTCCCGAGCGCGTGACCAACCTCGACCTGGGCGTCGACTTCTCGCTGCTTGGCGACAAGTTCACGCTGAGCGCGGATATTTTCGAGGAGCACACCCGCCACATGATCGTCGACACGAAAGCCTCGCCTGTCTACGGTTCCGGCGTCATCTACAAAAACAGCGGTTCGATGCGTTCGCGCGGCGTGGAATTCAGCGCCAGCGCCCTGCTCGTCGGCGGCCAGTTCCGCTGGCGTGTCGGCGGTAACATCGCCTACTACAAGACCCGCATCATGAGCCTCGGCGGCCGTGACCAGCAGATCGTCAACCTCGGCGACGGCGTGACGCTCGTCAACCGGGTAGGGGAGGCTCCCTTCTCCTATTACGGCCACCGTGCCGACGGCGTTTACGCCACTTCGGAACTGGCTGCCGGGGACGGACTCTCAACCCTGAGCGGTTACGCCTTCACGGGCGGCGACGTGCGGTTCCGCAGTCTCGACGGGGATAAACTCATAACGGATGCCGACCGCGAGGTCCTCGGTTGCGCCGATCCCGATTTCTTCGGCGGATTCTATACCAAGATGAGCTGGAAAGGCTTCTCGCTGTTCGCCAATTTCAGTTACAGCTACGGAAACAAGGTCTACAATGCGACGCGCCGTTACAACGAGCTGGGCAATGGGTTCTCCAACCAGGCTGCCAGCATGGGCCGCCGCTGGGTAGCCGAGGGGCAGGTCACGGACATCCCGCGCGTAGTCTATGGCGACCCCGCCGGCAACAACCGCTTCTCCTCGCGCTGGATCGAGGATGGTTCCTACCTGAAACTCAAGGAACTGACCCTTTCGTGGGAGACGCACAAGAAGTTGCTCTTCATGACCGGGTTCAAGGTCTTCATTACGGGTGAAAATCTCCTCTGCTTTACGGATTACACGGGTTCCGACCCCGAATTCGCCTACTCTTACGATATGGCCATGCAGGGTATGGACGTAGCCAAGGTTCCCGTGCCGAAATATGTGAAGATCGGCCTTATCCTGAATTTTTAACGGTGAAAACGACACGAACTATGAAACTTCTCAAGACGATATTAACGGTGACCCTCGCCGCTTCGCTGGTTTCCTGCGAAAGTTTCTTCGAGCAGACTCCGGACAACATGCTTGAAGCGGACGATAACTATACCGACCGTTCGAACGTATATGCCTCCTTCATGGGCCTGATGGCGACCCTGCAGGACGTGGCGCCCAAACTCGTGGTTACGGCCGAGTTGCAGGGCGACCTGATCATGCCTACCGACCAGGCTCCCGACGGCTACTGGGAGGTCTACCGCTACGGGGTCCGGCCGGGTAACTCGGTGGCCGATCCTACGCCGCTGTACCGCATCGTGATGAACTGCAACGACTTCATGCGCAATACGATCGAGTACAACGCCAGCTATCCGGGCGTCATTCCCGTCAGCACCTACCGGCAGATGATCGCCGGAGCGGTCACCTTACGTGCCTGGGCCTACCTCAACATCGGCAAGTTCTACGGCAAGGCCGTCTACTACGACTATGCGATGACCGGCGAAACGGACCTGAGTAAACTCCCCGTCCTTTCGTTCGACGAACTGATCCCCGAGCTGATTCACTTTATGAATACGGGTGTCGACAACATCAACGGACTCCGCCGCGTGGACATCAACACGATGTTTGGCACGACAGGTATCTGGGGCAGCGTGCCTATCTCGCCCGACGCCCTGATGTGCGAACTTTACCTCTGGAACAAGGATTACGAATCCGCGGCGAAAAAGGGTATCAACCTGATCACGGGACAGGCCCTGACGCCTGCCGGCGACAACAACAAGTTCACGCTTTCCGAGCAGTTCGGCAAGACGAAGGAGTGGCATACGCTTTTCTCCGAGACCCCGGCCAATCCCCAGACCAACGAGGGCCTTACGATGGTGCTCTACGACTACTCGCAGCGCCAGATCAATCCGCTCTATTCGCTCTTCTCGTCCGATGCGACGTGCCAGTACTACATGAAACCGACCTCTGTGATGACTTCCCGCTATACGGGCCGCGATTACCAGTCCGGTGTACAGAACGTCAGGGACCCGCGCGGCAACGATGTGTCTTATGGGACCCTGATGGGGGAGACGGTGCTCAATAAGTATATCCTGAACCGAACCATCCAGCAGCAGGATGCTCCGATCTATATTTACCGGGCAGCCGAAATTCATCTGATGATTGCCGAGGCGCTCACGGCTCTGGGTAACTACGATGCTGCCGACGCCATCCTCAACGAAGGGTTCAAGCCTTACTACGTTTCGGGCAACCGTTACAACCAGCCGTTCGATGCACCGATCTATGCTTTCGAGAAATTGAAACTCGGGCAGGGCGTTCGCGGCAGGCTCAGCATTCCGGCCGTTCGTTCGACCGACTCCCGCTTTATGGGAGACCTCGAACCCGAAAGTCCTGAATACGCTGAACGCCGGCACATGGTGCTCGACAGCCTGATCATTGAGGAGGCCGCCCGCGAACTGGCCGGCGAAGGTAAACGCTGGTTTACGATGATGCGTATCGCTCGTAATACCAACGATCCGAAAATGCTGGCCCGGATGGTGACCCGCAAATTCGCGGTCGCCGAGCGTCCCGCATACGCCGCGAAACTGGAAGACCCGGTCAACTGGTTTATCGACTATGACCTGGAGTTGGAAAACTAAACAAGTGAATTGCGAACCTTTACGAAGATAAAGCTATGAAAAAGTTTCTGATCGTGCTGCTGCCTGCAGTGATCGCAATATGCGCCCTTTCGTGCTCGAAAGATCTGACCGCAGAGCCTCCCCTGATCGACATGGGCGGTTCGGACGAAGGCGGTTCGTCGGGTAATCCCTACTGGGACTGGGCCGATAAATTCCCGGGTATCGTCTCCCCGAATATCGAACGCGTGTTCGATTATCCGGTGACCGTCAAAGGCGGTTACGAGCCGATCGCCTTTGCTCCCGATTCGGCCGTGCTCCAGAGCACAGGCCTCTACGT
>JAEZTA010000130.1 GCA_023443765.1 Bacteroidota bacterium
CACCTATGTTTCGCTCGACGACTACCGGATCGTCCGCGACGAACTGCTGGGCGACGGAACGCGCACCACGGCCAACCGGGGCCCGATCCCCTACTCGGTCTTCATCGAACCGCCGCTCTCGCACGTCGGGATGCACGAGGAGGAAGCCCGCAAGGCCGGGCTTGACATCCGGGTCCGGAAAATCGCCGTCGCCGCATTCCCCCGGGCCCGCATCCTGGGTTCGACCGAAGGAGTTCTCAAGGCCGTAGTCGACGCTAAAACCGACCTGATCCTAGGCTGTACGCTTTTCGGCCCCGAATCGAGCGAGGTCATCAACACCGTAGCGCTGGCCATGAAACACGGCGTCACGGCGCACGAACTGGGTAACTCCGTCTACACGCACCCGAGCATGAGCGAATCGCTCAACGACCTGTTCGCCTGACAAAATGAAAGGACCCGCCCGAAGGCAGGTCCTTTTTTATTCCGCATCTGCGGATGCCCGGAGCCGGCCGAGCACCGCCCGAACCGTCGGGTAACTGTCGGCAGACCGTCCGGCAGCCTCCTCCGGCGTACACCACGCCACGGCGTCGATCCCCTCCTCGGTCTGGGGCGTCAACAGGGCGCACTCCGGCGTATGCAGTTCGTACCAGTGGGTTCGCTTCAGTTCCCAGCGCGCGGTTTTCGGGAAATAGTAGGCGTGCAGCGTCTCGCACAGCGGACGGACGACCTCGGCCGCCACGCCCGTCTCCTCCCCGACTTCGCGCGCGGCGCACTCCTCGATGCGTTCGCCGCATTCCAGGTGGCCTTTCGGCAGATCCCAGCGGCCGTTGCGGTGGATCATCAGCCACTCGCCGCAGTCGTTCACCACCACGCCGCCCGCCGCTTCGACCGGCGTAAACTCCCCGGCAAAGGCCGCAAAAGCCGCATCGGGATCACCCGTAACGACGGCCACGGAGTTGTGCGATTCGAGAAAATTCAGTATCTTGGCGCGTGATATGCCGCCGTCGGCTCCCGCCGCAACGGCGTACCAGGCTCCACCGGGGGCTTCAGCCGTGAACATCACGGCCTTATCGGCAAAAAAGACGGTACGGTTCATGTTCGGAAAAATTTGAAGACAAATATACATAAGAAACCTCAAAAAATGAAAAAAATTCTCCTGATGATGGCTATTGCAGCTGTGGGACTGGGCGGGTGCGGGAAGCGCCCCGAACCTCTGAAAATAGACAATGCGCTGACGGCCGAAGAGATCGCCGCCGGGCGTCTCACCCCCGGAGTGATGTGGAAGATGAGCCGTGCGGGCGCATCGTCGCTCTCGCCCGACGGGACGAAGCTCCTCTACCAGCAGACCGACTACAACATGGCCGAAAACCGCGGCGTGACGACCCTCTGGGTCGAGGACCTGGCGTCGAAGGCCGTAACGCGCCTGACCGACTACACGTCGAACAACGTCTCCCCGAAGTGGAACGCCGACGGCAGCCGTATCTACTTCCTTTCGGACCGCAGCGGCAAAATGCAGCTCTGGGAGATGAACGCCTCGGGCGGCAACGCGCGCCAGCTCTCCGACCTGGACAAGGACATCGAGGGCTTCGGCATCAGCCCCGCGGGCGACAAGGCGTGGTACGTGCAGCGCATCCACGTCGCCGACCGCCGCTCATCGGACATCTATAAGGACATGGACAAATCGAAGGCCCGCATCTACGACGACCTGATGGCCCGCCACTGGGACTACTGGGACGAAGGCGAGTACATGCACATCTTTGTCGGCGACTTCGGCCCCGAGGGGCTGAAACCCGGCGTGGACATCATCGGCGCCGAAGCAGCCTGGGACGCTCCGCTGGCCCCCTATTTCGACATGGCCGAGATCGCGTGGAACAACGCCGGGACGATGCTGGCCTACACCTGCAAACCCCTGACCGGAACCGCCTATGCCGTGTCGACCGACTCGGACATCTTCGTCTACTCGCCCGAAACCGGCGCGACACAGAACATCTGCAAACCCGTCGGCATCGAAGCCAAACAAAACGACCTGCCGGGCTACGACAAATACCCCGTCTGGTCGCCCGACGATTCGAAAATCGCCTTCCTCTCGCAGCGCCGTGCAGGCAACGAGTCGGACAAGGCCCGCCTGTTCCTTTACGACTGCCGCACCGCCGAAATGCAGGACCTGACCGCTGATTTCGACTACAACGCCATGAACGTCGTGTGGAGCGGCAACGATAGGATCTACTTCATCGCCCCGATCGAGGCCACGCACCAGATCTGCCGCATCGCACCGTCGGTCGGCGAAGTGGAGGTCGTCACGAAAGGCGACCACGACATCAACGCCTTCACGATGGCCGGGGAGAAGATCGCCGCCGAACTGTGCACGATCTCGATGGCCACGGAGTTTTTCGAAGTCAACCCCGCCGACGGCGCCATGACGCAGGTTTCGGCCATCAACAAGGCCGTCTACGACCATATCAAAATGGGCGAGGTGCAGAAACGCTGGGTAACGACCACCGACGGCAAACAGATGCTGACGTGGGTGATCCTCCCGCCCGACTTCGACCCCGCAAAAAAATACCCCACCCTGCTCTACTGCCAGGGCGGCCCGCAGAGCGTCGTATCGCAGTTCTGGAGCTACCGCTGGAATCTTCAGTCGATGGCTGCACAGGGCTACATCGTGGTGGCCCCCAACCGCCGCGGCCTGCCCTCGTTCGGCCAGGAGTGGCTCGACCAGATTTCGGGCGACTACTCGGGCCAGAACATCCGCGACTACCTCTCGGCCATCGACGACGTAGCCAAAGAGCCGTGGGCCGACGAAACCCGCATGGGCTGCGTGGGCGCTTCCTACGGCGGCTACTCGGTCTACTTCCTCGCCGGATGCCACGAGAAGCGTTTCAAGGCCTTCATCGCCCACTGCGGCATCTTCGATTTCGACTCGATGTACGGAGAAACCGAGGAACTTTTCTTCGTCAACAACGATTACGGAGGCCCCTACTGGGATACGAAAAACGCCACGGCACAGCGTTCCTACGCCAACTCGCCACATAAGTTCGTCGCAAAATGGGACACCCCGATCCTGATCTTCACCGGCGAAAAGGATTTCCGCATCCCCTACACCCAGTCGCTCGAAGCCTTCACGGCAGCCCGCGTGCTGGGCATCCCAGCGCGGCTCGTCGCGTTCGAGAACGAAGCGCATCAGGTCTTCAAGCCCCAAAACGCACTGGTCTGGAACCGCGAGTTCTTCGGCTGGCTCGACAAGTACGTAAAATAGCCGGTCTGACCGACCGAAAAAAAGGCTGTCCGGGGTTCCGGACAGCCTTTTTCGTTATTATATCACACAAATACGTTCTTTTTTACACCATTTCAGCCCGCGCGCCATGATTTAAATCGGCCTGTTCATTAGGAAAATCGCCCCGTTCGTTGAATTTATTTTCATCTGAGCCATCACATCTCTACATTTGCTTTCGACGCAAATAACAGATTTTGACTATGAAGAATGCAACCACCGACCGGGAGGAACGGCCACGTTATGTCGTTCCCCGAATCGAACAAATCGACGTGCAGATCGAAAAAGGATTTGCCAACTCTTTCCCCGGAGGGGAAGCCGAACCCATGAGCGCCGGATGGCTCAACTACGGCGAAACCTATTTACAGGACGAGTAATTCAATTCAAAGACGCCATGAAGAAGAATTACACGATCCTGCCGATCATTGCGGCCGCACTCCTCGCGGGCTGCACCAACACCGAAGAGACGAACGCCCCCGCCACCGACGGGAAAACAGCGCTCGTGAAACTCCACGCCGATGTCGCCGAAAAGGCGGAAAGCCGCGCCAACATCATCGTAGACGGCAATACCTTCTACGGGGAATGGGAGAACGAAAACGCCATGGGCGTCCTCCACTCCCGACCCGGAACCTCGGTCTACGCCGGACCGCAGCGGTTCGTCTACAACAACAGCACGTTCGCCTTCGAAGGTGAACTTCCCACAGAGACCGGGGCATGGCAGTACATGGCCTTCTACCCCCACGCACCGATCACCGGGAACACGGCCAGCATCCCCTTCGGCAACCTGCGCACCCAGCAGGGCAACGACTTCAACTGCGCGACGGACGCCCTCGTCGCCGAACCGCTGAGCTTCAGCAACGCCGCTCCGGGCATGGACGACGACGGCAACCCGATCCGCTTCAGCCTCAGCCGCCTCACCTCGATCCTCAACCTGACGGTCAAGGGCGGCAGCGCCGACGACAAGGTGCGCTACGTCCTGCTCACCTCGGGCAACACCTCGCAGGTGCTCTCGGCAAAGAGCTTCGACTTCGACATTTCGCAGATGGGCGCCGACGCAGCGCTCAACGCCGACGACCGGTCGGAAGTCATCGCCCTGGGCTTCGAGCCGGGCACAGCCCCCGGAAGCGACGACGTAAATGTCTTTTTCAACGTCATGCCGGGCAGCTACGACGAACTGACGTTCGAAGTGATCACCGAATCGCAGAAGAGCGGTTCGGTCACCGTCGCGCGAAGCCCCGAAAAGCCCTTCGTCGCAGGAAAACTCTACACAAAGGATGTTCCGGCCATGACCTTCACGAAGGTGGAAAAGCCCTCGTTCGACTGGCCCGGACACGATATGGACGAGGTGCACGAGATCATCGACGAAGATGGTAACGGCGTGATGGACTACCCGGCTGCCATCGACATCAGTGTTCCGGGTGGTATTGCGGGGCTGGTCGTCGACATCGTATCCCCCGCGTTGAACGGACTGGGCATCACGCGCCTCGACCTGTTCAACGAAACGGTCATCCCCGACCTGGAAATCCCTTACAAGTTGCTCGAACTGGCCTGCACCGTAGAAATTCAATATAAGAAATCCTGCGTGTTCGACATCACTTCACTGGTTCCGATGATCACGCTCCTTCCCGGTGCCGACCCCTGCAGCGAACACACCTTCGAAGTCACGGTCACCGACCTGGCGGGACAGCAGACGACACAACTGTTGACGTTCTCCGTCCCCGCGCTACCGACGACCGCCACATACGATGAAAACGCCGACCTCTGGGCCAACACCGCCTCGATGACCATCAGCGGCGTAAACGCTGCGGCCCAGTCGGTTGTCCTGGAATACCGCATCGAGGGTGAAACCGCCTGGAATCCCGTTACGGCCACCCCGACGGGTGCAGACGGCACCTACAAAGCCGAGATCATCCCGACCTGGACCGAAGGAATCAACCCGAACGGCGCTACCATTTACACGGTCGATTCGAAAACGGGTATTTTCGCCAAAAAGAACTACGAATACCGGCTGCTGGTTGATGACGAAGAGCAGGACTCGGGAACCTTTACCCCGGCCGGCAACGGGGGCGATGTAATTCCGGGCGGCGATATGGAAAACAGCGCACTACCCTGCTACACCTTGGATGGCAGCAAGACAACGACCTTCTGGGGCAGCGGTAACAACAGTTATGCAGAAACGTTGTGCAGCCGCTCCACCTTCCAGGGCATGGGCGGAAGCTACTGTGCCAAACTCGAAGCCACAATGGCCGGAGTTCTTATGTTCAAATACTTAGCCGCCGGAAACCTCTTCTCAGCGACCTTCGACAAACCCTCAACAAAAGGTTTCGTACGTTTCGGGCAGGATTACACCTACACGGCACGTCCGACGGCGCTGAAATTGAAATACCATGCACAAATCGGGAAAGTCGACCAGAATACACACAACGGTCCTTTAGCTAAAAACACACAGGACAAGGCAAGAATCTTTGTCTGCATCATCGACTGGGACCAGCAGCACGAGGTAACCTCCGGAACTGCCAAGCCCACAGGCATCTGGGACCCCGAAACGACGACCGATCCCGGCGAGGGGAAGATCATCGGCTACGGCTCGCTGTTCATCGAAGGCAACACCGCAGGCGACAGCATGATCGAAACCGAACTGAAGATCAACTATTACGACAAGGTAACCAAACCCTCCAAAGCCTACAAACTGGTGATTTCGTGCGCAACGAGCGCCTACGGCGACTACATGAACGGCTGTTCGACCAACGTCATGTATGTCGACGATTTCGAGTGGGTTTACTGATCCCCCGACCCAACCGGAGCAAAGCTCCGACCCATTAAGAAAACCTCCCTGTCCGGCGACAGAGAGGTTTTTGCATCCGGACAGGACCATCCGGAAGAGCCGAAAAAACCTGTTCGTGATGAAATTCCGGTCGTTCATTGAATTTATTTCGGAGAACGGGAATGCGTGCCTATTTTTGCACACATTCAGATAAAAGACTCTACTCTATGCGAATAAATTTCCGGACAATTCTGCTCGCGCTGCCTCTGGTCTTCGCGTCCTGCTCCGATTACTCGGATACGGACACCCGGCCCGCGACCGGAACCATCAGCGTATCGGTAGGCTCCGGCCCGAAGATCGACATCGAACCCGAAGACAAGACCCGCACCGAACTCGGCGAAGACGGCGTAACGGTCAAATGGTCGTCCGACGACCAGATCGCCCTCTGGGCCGTCAATTCCCGGTCGGAAACCACGCTCAGCAAGCAGGTCTTCAAACTCTACCACTACAACGCCGAATACAACACGGCCAGGTTCACGGGCGACATCACCCCGATGCCCGAAGATACCTATACGTATTATGCCGTATCGCCGGCCCCGGCCGAAAGCAACGGTACGCAGGCCACCTACCTGATCCCTTCCGTGCAGAACGGAGCCTTCAACGGCGCCTGGGACGTGATGGTCGCCGAACCGGTCGAGGCTCCCGCTCTGGAGCAGAACCAGGCCGGAGAGACGGTGCAGTTCCAGTTCCGGCACAAGGTCCATGTGCTGAAAATCCGCATTCCGAAAAATAACCTGGGCGAAAAGATCTCGGAGATCACCCTGGCTTTCCCGCAGCCCGTCACGGGACGCATGACCGTCGATGCGGCCGATCCCGATGCTGCACCGACGCTCACCAGCGGCAACAGCACGCTGACGCTGCGTTTCGACGAGCCCAAGGACGCGGGCGACGTGGTCTTCGCCGTCATCGCCCCGACCGAACTCACCGCCGACCAGCCGGTAACCATCACCGCCATCTGCGAGGCCGGAGAATCCGAACCGCGCGACATCGCGGGCAAGAACTTCGCCGCGGGTCACACCACCCCGATCGCCTACAACGTCCCCGCTATCGGCCTCCTTTACACGCGCCTGAGTTTTTCGCTGCCTGCCGACAAGGGCACGGCGACGCTGGGCGAGGAGATCGAAAAAATCACCCTCACGGCTCCCGCAGGTTCGCTGTTCGACAACGGTTCGAACGTCCGCGAATTCACGCCGGACGCCGACGGCAAATACACGATGGTCCTCAAACCGTCGTGGACCGACAACCTTTCGGGAAAAACCGTCACGGTGCAGTACGAATCGGAAAGCGCCGTCGTGTCGAACACGCTGACGGTTCCGCAGATCACCGCAGCCGAAAACAACGACGTTCCCGCGTTCAGCGTTCCCTACCTGCTGGCGGAGGATTTCAGCGGTATCACGACTAACTTCAACCACAACAGCGCGTGGAGCAGTTCGGACAACAGCAACACATCGGCACTCGACCTCTCCCAATACGGTCTCAGCGGATGGTACGGAGCACGCGTAGGAGGAGGACAAGGAACCTCGATCCGCATCTCCTACGGCTACATCGGCGCATTGTTCGTCACCTACAAGCGTCCGGGCCGTGTCGACAGTTGCCCGTTATCGGGTATCAAGGCGGGGAAAGAGCCGACGATCCGGGTATCGTACACCTACTGCACGAACTTATATATCGGAGTCGGTAGCGGCGGATCAGTTTCCGTATCTGCCGGTTACACGACGCAAACCGGAGGAATCAACAGCAACACGGCGATTTCCAACATCGTGGTCCCCGAGACTTCACTGGACATCGACGGCAAAAAAGATAACAACGAATACTACGGAGAGGCAGACGCCCACGAAAATTCGTTCCTGATAACCGATGCAACGCCCGATGTTCGCCTGAGCTGGCGGGTAACCAGCAACCGCAGCGGAATCGGCAACGGCTGCTACTGGTTCTACCTCGACAACATCAAAGTATCCATCGTCAACGAATAACCGCCATGAAAAAACTGCTTTATATCCTTGCATCGGCGGCAATCGTAGCCGGAGGATGCTCCCAAGAGAAAGACACCACGACCACAGGCGAGGGCGGAACGATCCGCATCGCCTGCGAGGCCGATCTCACGATCGACTCGTCGACGGCTGCTGCCCAGGGCATGACCCGCGCAGCGGCAGCGCCCACCGCAGACAAATTCACCCTGTGCATCACGGGCACAAACTACGACCGTACATGGGCGACGGTTGCGGCCTACAATGCCGAAGAGACCGCCTACACCTTCCCCGAAGGCGACTACACCGTTTCGGTCACCTACGGCGATCCCACGACCGAAGGCGTCGACAAAGCCTATTACGCCGGGGCGGTCAACGTGACAGTCCTGCCGCGCCGCGCCACCGAGGCTAAGATCACGGCCAAGGTCTGCAATTCGCAGGCGCTGGTGCGCGCCACCGAGGCCTTCAAAAAGTACTACAACAACGCCGAATTCACCCTGACTACCGGATCGGACAACGTCTTCACGTTCCACCCCTGCAACGAGGCCGAAGAAGAATCCGTCTGGGTAAAGGCCGGGACGAAACTCACCGTGAAAGGCACGGCCCGGGGCCAGAGCCAGGACGGCGTAGCAGATGGCCCGCTCTACACCTTTACGCCCGAGCCGCTCGAAACGACCCGCGCGGCCACGCGCCACATCTTCACCCTCGACGCCAAGAAGGCGGGCAGCGCAACGCTGACCATCACCCTGGGCGAAGGATACACCGAAACGCAGGAGCTCGACCTCGAACTGAACGAAGGAGCCATCGAATAACGCAAATAAAAATACCGAGATATGAAAACTTTTACCAAGATTCTGACCGCATTTGCAGCAACGGCGCTGCTCGCGGCAGGTTGTGTGAACGAAGATCCCGCCTACAAGAAAAACGGCCCGGAAACGCCTCCCGACCCGAATGCGAAAGGCTACCTGGTGCTGGCCGACATGAGTATGCACGTGGTGGTCGATACTGAAACCGACCCCGACGATACGTCCGGCGAAACGACGAAACCCACTACGACCCGTGCCAACGAAACGCAGCCCGATGTCAACGGATACATCGTCGAGATCCTCGACGCATCCAAAAAATCGGTACTCAAGGAGAAGTACGGCGATCTGATGACCTCGATCGGCGAAACGGGCCAACTGGAACTGGCCGTAGGCAGCTACACGATGGAGGTTCGCTCGGAAGAGGCCGCCTCGATGCAGCCCGCCGCATGGGAACGCCCGGTCTATTTCGGTTCGCAGGAGTTTTCGATCGAAAAGAACAAGATCACGCCCATCGACGAGATCGTCTGCACGCTGAACAACATCAAGGTAACGCTGATGTGCTCGAAGGACCTCGCCGACAAGCTCACCGACGCCACCAAATCGACCGTCACGCTGGGCCAAAACTCGATGACCTTTGAAAAATCGGAGACCCGCGCAGCCTATTTCCTGCCGCTGGCCGAGACCAACACGCTCAAACTGCGCCTCGAAGGAGCCTTCGCCGATGATCCCGACACCCCGGTACGCATCAACAAGACCATCTCCGATGTCAAAGCCGGACAATGGCGTAAACTTTCGATCGTGATCACCTACTCCGACAAGGGCGACATCAAGCTGGACATCTCTGTCGACGGATTCGTGGCGGACGACGAAATCCCCATCGACCCCGACGACGACGGCGAACCGGGCTTCCCCGTCGCTCCGAGCCTCGAATGCCCGGGATACGACCTCACAAAACCCTTCCAACTCAAAGCCTCGATGTTCGACGCTGAGGGTAATTACACCCAGCCGTTCGCATTCGACCTCACCTCAGCCAACGGCATCGAATCGTTCGTGCTGACGATCTCTTCGGACAACGCCCAGCTGACCGGCATGGTAGCCTCCATCGGCGGCCCCGCATTCGACCTCTGCGCTATCGAGCCATCGAATCCCGCGTACACGCTTCTCTCGGGCCTCGGCTTCCCGCTGGGCGCCGACCTCAAAGGCGCTAAAGCGAAGACCTTCGACATTGCCCCGGCCATGAAGCAGCTCTACCCCGGCTTCGAGGGTACGCACGCCTTCACCTTCGCGATGACCGACGCCAAAGGCCTCACCTCCTCGGCATCGCTGACCCTCGTCGTCGACACTTCAGCCGACAGCGCTCCGACCATCGCCGGCGTAGGCTTCGACATCGACGAGGTGCAAACACCCTCCGCCGCCGATGTCTCGGTCGACCTTGCGGCAACGGAAGGTTTCAAGTCGATCATCGTGACCATCGACTCCGAAGGCCTGAACGCCGAAGAACTGAGTTCCATCGGGATTCCGGTAACGTTCAACCTCTGCAATATCGAAGGATTTACCGATACCAACGGCACATACCACACTCCGGAAGCTGTCGCCACGTCGATCGCCAGCCTCGGCTTCCCGGTGAACGAGGCTATCAAGGACAAAACGGCCTCCCGGTTCGTGATTTCCGGCGAATTCCTCGTTGCTCTGTCCATGATCGCCCCGGGCAAGAGCGACTTCATCATCGAAGTGACGGACAACGCCGGCCAGTCGACGACCAAAACCCTGCAATTCTTCGTTCCCTAAACAGCTGACCAGCAATGAAACGAACAACAATAATATACGCCGTCCTGCTGTTCTGCGCCGCACTGACCGCCGCCTGCTCGAAAGAGACTGCCGGGGTCGATACGGGCGACACGGGCGCGCTCGAAATGCGGGTCTCGACCACTCGTGCCGAAGCCGACGGAGACTACAACCCGCTGCAACACCTTCTGGTGCGCATCTACCGGGGCAGCAACGAACTGCTCCGCCAGTACACCAACGAGACGCTCCCCACGCGGCTGGAACTCTCCGCAGGCGAATACCGCGTGGAGGTCGAAGCCGGGGAAGTGACCCCTGCATCGTTCACCAAGCGGTTCTACAAAGGTGAAAAGAGCTTTACGGTGGCAGCCGGACAAACGACCGTCGCCGAAGTCGAATGCAAACGGCAGAACGTCGTCGCCGAAGTGAAATTCAACACGACGGTTCCGGCAGCTTTCGGCGAAAATTTCCATGCCTGGGTGGTCGCCGCCGACACGTTTGACGCCGAAAAGGCCGAGTCAGGCAGCGTTCCGGCACTGAAATACCAAGCCGACGGCACGGGCTACTTCACCATGCCCGAGGGCGTAACCACGCTCACGGCGCATTTCGAGGGTACGCACCCCGACCGCGGCGTAATCACCAAAACGAGCAAATTCGAGGGTGTGCAGACGGGAGGCAAATACAGCGTCTCGTTCAAATTCTCGAAAGACCTGCCGGGCTTCATCGAGTGCTTTGTGGTCAAGGTCGACACCTCGACCGACGACTACGACGACACGTTCCCGTTCAGCCCCGAACCGACTATCGAGAGCGACGGATTCGACATGAGCCAGTCCCAGGATTTCATTCCCGGAAAGACCGAGCCGAAGCGCTACAAGATAACGACGATGGCAGCGGTGCGCGATGTCGAAATCAGCATCAACAACAATACCTACGACGCGCTCAACGGCACGACCGAAGGCATCGAAGTCGTCAAGGAGAACGACCTCAGCCTGACGGTCACGCTTTCCGACGCCTTCTTCGCCGGACGCCCGGGCGGCAGCCAGCCGGTAACGATCCGCGTCGCCGACGCGACCAACTCCGAAGCCACAGTCGTTTCGGAATACCGCCTGCAAGGCATCCTGCCGACCGAAAAAGCCGATTATGACCTCTGGACGAACAGTATCACACTGCGCGCACTGGTCCTCGACCCGGACATCACGACGGCGACATTCGGGCTGCGCATCCGCAAGGACGGCGGCCAATGGGCCGATGTCGAAGGGGTAAGTGCCGGAAACGGTATCTATACAGCCTCGTTCACCGCCGACTGGGACGAATCGACCAACGTCGCGGGGCTGACGACCCACACGCCGAAGGCCAATACGGGCGTTTTCGCAGGCAACACCTACGAATCCCGCGTCGTGCTCAACGGCACGGCTTCGGTTTCGGTCTTTACCCCGACCACGACGCAGGTGATTCCCGACGGAAACATGGAGAACAGCTCGCTCTCGTGCTTCTCGATCAACAACCAGGAGACCGCGTTCTGGGGCAGCGGCAACAACGACTACATGAGTTCGATCATCGGCGATGCCCTGACCAAGCTGTGCACCCAGCAGGAGAAAGGCGGCTCCAAATGCGCGCTGCTGGCGTCGCAGTATGCCACGATGCTGGCCGCCGGCAACCTCTTCTCGGGTACATTCGTCAAGCCATCGACGCAAGGTACGGTCGGCTTCGGCAAGGACTACGCCTGGGAAGCCCGTCCGACCGCCATGCGCCTGAAATACCACGCCTCCCTCGGAACGGTGAACCGCACCAAATACCAGGTCGACGGCAAAGATCCCATCGCCAAAGGCGAAATGGACAAGGCACGCGTCTTCGTGGCCATCGTCGACTGGGATGCGCCCCACGGCGTATCGTCGGGCCTGTCCGCTCCGTCGGGCATGTGGGACCCCGAGCGGGTTTCGAGCCTCGACGAAGGCGCGATCATCGGCTACGGTTCGCTCTGGATCGAGCAGTCGACCGAAGGCGACGACATGGTGACGATCGACCTGCCGATCTATTACTACGACAAGGTCACCAAGCCGTCGAAAGCCTACAAGATCGTCATTTCCTGTTCGGCAAACGCCTATGGCGACTACATGAACGGATGCGACGGCAACCGGCTTTACGTCGACGATTTCGAATGGGTATACTAATCACTAAACGCAACCAGATGCGCAAGCTATTCATCCGCACGCTCGCCCTCGCACTGTGCCTCACGGGCACGGTGCAGGCGTTGCGGGCACAGGAAACAACCATCGCCGGAACAACCGAGGCTGCCGACGAACGCCCGAAAACGATCAACGAAATGCGCCGTGAGCGCGGACTTACCGACACGCACAACCTGTTCGTGCCGAAAGGACAGTGGATTTTCGGCGGTACGGCCTCCTACTCGACCCATACCAACAAAGGCTATCAGTTCCTCGTCATCGAAGGCATCAACTCGAAGGGCTACACCTTCCGCGTCAGTCCGATGATCGCCTACGCCTTCCGCGACAACATGGCCCTCGGAGGACGCTTCATCTATTCGCGCACGCTGCTCAAACTCGACAACGCCGAGTTAAACTTCGGCAGCGAGGAGTCGGGCACAAACCTCGTGGCCAAGGACTACTACTCGCTCAAGCAGACCTACTCGGCAGCGGCGATCTGGCGGCAGTACATCCCGCTGGGGCGCAACAAGCGCTTCGCGCTGTTCAACGAGATGCAGCTTTCGGCCGGAGGCACGCAGGCGCGTTTCGCCAACGACTCGCCCGTCAAAGGCACCTACGAAACCGGCTACACCCTTTCGCTGGGCATCTCGCCGGGCATCGTCGCCTTCGCCACCAACAACATGGCCGTCGAGGTGAACGTGGGCGTGATGGGTATCACCTACAACCACACCAAACAGGTTCACAACCAGGTCACCGTCGGCAAGCGCAATTCGAGCATGATGAACTTCAAGGTCAATATCTTCTCGATCGGCCTCGGCATGGCCTTCTACCTCTAAAAACGGCATACTATGACACGAAGCATACTCTATTTCCTGCTGATCCTGACTTTCTCGTGCGGCAATGCGCGGCCTCCGCAAACGGAGACTTCCGAAGCGCAGCCGGCAACCGAGGCCGCCGTTACGGAGACTCCCGCCCCCTCGGAGGCGAAATCCGGGGTTCAGGCCGAACCGCAGCAATCCGATGCGCCCAAAGCCGTCGCTGTGGCTCCCAAACGCCCCGCCGCACATAAACCCGCCATTTCGCAGTCTGCAACGGCTCCCGTTGCGATCGCAACCGTGCCCCAGGCCGAAATCACTGTCGAGGCCGAAACCGCCGCTCCGGCTGCCGAAGTCTCGGAACCCGCCGAACCCGCAACTGAAACGGCTCCCGCAGTTGAGGCCGCCCCTGTAATTGAGGTCCCGGCTTCCGAAGCAACCCTTCCGACCGACGGGGAATCCGCCCCGGGCAAGGAGCAGCTGCGCGCCCTCAAAGCCACCGGCGCCGATTCGCCGATTCGCGGTAAAAGACAGTTCCTGCCGACGCGCCAGCGCATCGACCGCGAGATCAACAAACTCAAATTCGCCTACAAGGGCGAGGTGATGATGGGTCTGACAGCCTCCTACGGCACCATATCGAGCGACGACACGGACATCATGCTGCTCATCGACGGCATCGACGCCAGCGGCACGATGGCCACCGTGAAACCCTTTATCGGCTACTTCTACCGCGACAACAACTGCCTCGGCGTCCGCTTCGGCTACAACCACATGGGCGGCAACCTCGACGCTGCCCGCTACGACCTGGGCGAGAGCAACGATGCTTCGGGCAAGATTCCGAAGGTCGATTTCAACAGCGACAACTACTCGTTCGGCATCTTCCACCGCTCCTACGCGGGACTCGACCCGAAGGGCCGTTTCGGACTGTTCGCCGAG
>JAEZTA010000135.1 GCA_023443765.1 Bacteroidota bacterium
CTTTTGCGGATAACTTTTTTGTTGTACTTTTGCAATCCGTAAAAATGTCTGAAACAATAAAAACTATATAGCTATGGCAATGAAGAGAACATACCAGCCTTCGCGTCGCAAGCGTATCAACAAGCACGGTTTCCGCGCTCGTATGGCTACGGCTAATGGTCGCAAGGTGCTGGCTGCGCGCCGCGCAAAGGGTCGCAAGAAGCTGACCGTATCGGACGAGTCGACGTTCAAGTACGCTTAATTTCTTCGCGGAAAAGAATTGAGGCCGGCTCCTTCTGTGGGGCCGGCTTTCTTTCGTTCAATAATACCGTATCGTTATGCTTTCAATCCGCCGGGCTTCCGAAGACGACTGCGCGCTGATCCGCCGCCTGGCCGGGGAGGTTTTTCCCGCTACCTACCGCGAGATCCTCACGCCTGCGCAACTGGACTATATGATGGAGTGGATGTACTCTGCCGAGAGCCTCCTGGGGCAGTTCCGTGCGGGGCATGCCTGGTTTATCGCCTCGTCCGGCGACGAGCCGTGCGGTTATCTCTCTGTCGAGCAGCAGGGCGACGACCTGTTCCACCTGCAGAAAATCTACGTCCTGCCCCGTTTTCAGGGCCTTGGCGCCGGGGAATTCCTGTTCCGGCATGCCGTGGAATACATCCGCAGCGTGCATCCCGGGCCCTGCATGATGGAACTCAACGTCAACCGCCATAACCGGGCACTGCATTTCTACGAACGCATGGGCATGCGCCGCCTGCGCGAAGGAGATTTCCCGATCGGTGACGGTTACTATATGAATGACTATATTATGGGGTTGGAGATCGTCTGACCCCATTTTTAGTCCCGGCTCACTCCTGCAGCACCCGTTTCACCCCGCGGTTTCCGACCACCGAGATGCGGTCGCCCTCGATCAGCACGGCGCGACCGCGGTTTTTCCGTCGGTTGAGGTCGTTCTGTACGTTGACGGCGATCACACGGCCGTCGTAAAAGGTTGAAATGTCCGGAAAGATCGTGTGGCCGACCAACACCCGGTCGGAGTCGTAGCGGCGGAGCAGTGCCCCGGCCTCTTCCGGGGTCAGCGGTTCGTATTTTTCATCCGGAGAGACCATTCCACGGTACCAGATCGGTCCCGACGAACGAAACAGGAATTCGAGCGTCGGGTCCTCCTTTCGCTGTTTCGAGGTCCGGAAAAGTCCTTCGCTCATGCGGGTGTTGACTGTCTCCGGCTCCATGTCGCATTTGAGCAGTTGGGCGCTCAGTCCTGCGTGGACGAAGAGGTTGCGCCCGATGCGCAGCATCGTGTTACGGGTTGCGAGCCAGCGCCCGAGTTCTGTGTCGGACGAAAACAGTTGGCGGTAATTCTCCATGCCCAGTTGCCGGGCTATTTCGAGATATTTCCCGCGCGCGTAGCGCACATCGCCTGCCAGCACCATCCCTTCGTGGTTGCCGAGCAGCAGTACGGCGGCGCCTCCCGCGTCAGCGACTTCCTGTTCGAGTTTGTACATCAGCCACAGGAGCGGCAGCACGTCATAGCCGCGGTCGAAAATGTCGCCGATCACCACCAACTGGTTATTTCCGTAACTCCATCGGTAGTCGGCGTCGATCACGCCGTGAGCCTGCAGCAGCGTTGCAAAACTCCGGAAATCGCCGTGGGGATCGGATGTGACGAACAGTTTCGGAGCCTGCACGAGTTTCCAGGGACCTCTTTCGACAGCATGCGGTGTGACGCTGAACAGGCTGATGTCCCGGCTCGAACGAACTTCGACAGAGCCTCCGTCGTAAGGCGTTACAAGGAGATGGCCCTGCTTGTCGGCAGTCGCTGTGTAAGTCCCTTTTTCCGCATCGTAGACGATGTAGGGACCGTCGGCGGGGTGTTTCCGGCAAAGGTTGTATTTCGTCGGTTTCGGCTGTGCGGCAGCGTCCGTCGTCGGGACCGTGCAGAATGTTGCGGCCAGCAGTAGTCCGAACAGCAGGGTCTGGCGTTTCATTTTCCGGTGCGATTCAGGGATATTATTTGGTGTCCGTCTTGAACAGGTCTACTTCGCCCCGTTCGACTTTGCCGTACATGTCGGCCAACTCAGCGATTACGGGGGAGATGAATTCGATGGTATCCGCCACGGCCGGTTTGTCGCCCTCGCCCTTGATGCGGTAGAGCATCGCGGCATAAAGCGCCCGGAAACAGAGTTCCGTGTCGTTCATCCCCGGGTTGCCCATCACGGTCCGCAGGCGCGGCAGTTCCGGTTCGAGGTGTGCGTATGTCTGACGGTAATGTGCTCCGGCGGGGAGTTTCATCAACTGGAGATGCAGGTTGTGCAGGTCCTGGATCAGGTGGAGCGTATGCTCCAGATGCCCTTTCTCCTCCTTGCCCTCCTCGCGGAGCAGGTTTGCGAGATCCATGTACCAGAGCAGGAACACGTGCTTCTGCTCCTCGCCGATGTCCTTCCGCGGGGCGATCAGCGTCGAAAAAATCGCTTCGGGGCTGAATTGCAGTGCCCGGAGCAGGTCTTCCAGTTGCCAGAGGTAGAGAATGTATTCGGCGATGTTCTCACGCCGTTTGGCTTTTGCAATGTCCATTTCGTAAACGCTTTTTTCGGTTGTATCCTCCCGGAACCTTACTTCATCCAGTTCTTCGGCCCCGGCATGTGCCTGAGGAAGTACTGCTGCGACTTGAGCAGGTTACGCGACTGGAGCACCATGTTCTTGGTCTCGGTCAGGATCGTCAGGTACAACATGCTTGCCTTGGTGTTCGAACGGGCTTCGTTGATACGCGTAAGTTCGGATTTAATCGCCTCGGCAATCGCTTCGAACAACTGGTCACGGAGCGTCAGCACCATTTCGATGTCCGAGAAGTCGCCGTCGCGCAGCATCAGGTTGATGTGACGGTAGATCGACTCCACGTCGTCGTTGATCGACATCAGGTCGCGGGCCTGCTCCTTCGAGAGTCCCTCGTGGTTGTTGTCGATGTGCTCGAACGCCGGGCGCGTGATGTGCATCAGCGCCTTGGTCATTTCGTTGAGGTAGTCCACCACCTGTACATAGTAGTGGGCCGTGTTGACATCGCCGCCCTGGAGCTTCATGAGCGTCGGCAGCAGCGAGTAATTGCGTTCGCGCGACAGGTAGAACAGGTCGTTCGACTCCTTGACCATGTCGCGCAGCACCTAGCGGTTCTCCTTGAAGACGGCGATCAGCGTGCGGTCGTAAATCTTCGTGGCGCACTCCATCGTGCGGCATACCTCGTCGCGCAGGTTTCCGATAATATCCTCGTTGGCGTCAGCTTCCTGCTGTACCGAAGTGGCATTCTTGTTTTTCTTGATGAAATTGCTGTGGATGAGCATCCAGCCGCACAATACGGTGATGACGATGAATGCCGGGGTCCCGCCGTAGATCAGCGCCAGCCCCACCACGAAGGCGATCAGGAATCCGCCCAATGCCGTGACGAACCATCCGGCCACGACGGTCATGACGCCTGAAATGCGGTATACGGCGCTTTCGCGGCCCCAGGCGCGGTCGGCGAGCGACGAACCCATCGCCACCATGAAGCAGACGTAGGTGGTCGACAGCGGGAGTTTGAGCGAAGTCGCCATGGCGATCAGCAGCGCTGAGGTCGTCAGGTTAACCGTGGCGCGGATCATGTCATAGGGCGAACCGCTGTGCTCCACGTCCTCGTATTCGAAACGCCGCGAAATCGACTCGCGCAGATGCTTCGGAACGACCCGTTCGATGCCCGAGCTGACGTTGAGTGCCGCGCGGACGATCGTACGTGAAAAGACCGACGAGCCGTATTGTTCCTGCCCGTCGTCGCCCTGCGCCGAGAGCGAAAGCTCTGTTTCGGAGACGTGCATCGCCTTTTTCGAGGTCCACAGCGTGAGGATCATCATGATGCCTGCGGCCAGCAGAATCAGGAAATTGGCCGGAACGTTCTCGTTCAGGGCTCCCATCAGCATCCCCGTGTCGCCCGCTTCCCGGGCGATGGAGTAGGCGTCGAACCCGGCTACGGGTACGCCGATGAAGTTCACCAGGTCGTTGCCCGCGAAAGCCAGCGCCAGTGCGAAGGTTCCCGACAGGATCGTGATGCGCAGGATGTTGATCTTGAAGCGCTGGATGAAGAACAACAGCAGCGAGCAGACGATCCAGCAGATAGTCAGGGCCGGGAGCAGGTGGTTGTCGATGAGCTGGATGAAGGCGTTGTCGGCGAGCAGCGACTTGAGCCCTTTGAAAATGGCGAAATAGACGATCGCCGTCAGCGAAGCGCCGCACCAGAGCGAACCGTAACGGCGGAAAAGCACCGTGTAGCGGAACGAAAAGATCATGCGCGAAATGTACATAACGAACGTTCCGCAGGTAAAGGCGATCACGACCGACAGCAGGATGGCCGAGACGATACCCATGGCGCGCGAAGTGTTGATGTACTGCCCGAGCGCCGAGACGCCCTGCGACGGATCGTTTGAGATTTTGTAGATCGACACGGCGATTGCTGCGCCCAGGAGGCAGAATATCAGCGATACGGTGGTCGATGTCGGAAGTCCCCACGAGTTGTAGAGGTCCAGCAGGATGACGTTGGCAAACATGACGCCCAGGTAGAGCATCATCACTTCGTGGAACGTGAACAGCCCGGGGTTGAACATGCCGCTGCGTGCGACTTCCATCATGCCGCTCGACGTAATGACGCCGATGATGATGCCGATGGACGCTACGGTGAGGATAACCTTCATCGAGGCGGCTTTGGAGCCGATAGCGGAGTTGAGGAAGTTGACTGCGTCGTTCGTGACGCCGACGAAAAGACCTGAAATAGCGAGGATTCCCAGAATGCCGACAATGACGGTGTAAATTTCGCTCATGTTGGGGGTTTAGTGCAAATTTTGAACAAATTTACGCCATTTTTTCCTACGAAATAGTTTAGATATTCAATGTTAACATTAACTTAACATAAACTCCGACTGCGGAATACTAAACGGTTGGCGGTGAACGTTGCACGCATACCAACCTCTCCGTCCATGAAACCTCTTCACCTCCTTTGCGCAGGCTTTGCTCTGTTGCTGGCGTTCGGGGCCTGTTCTCGTAATCGTACCTATCCCGACTACTCCGTTTCTTCGGGCTTTACGCTCGATTCGCTCGACGCCTGCAATCCGCAAGTCGTCGAAAATCTCGAAGTCTTGTGCCGCGTGTGGGGCTACACGAAATATCACCATCCTGTATTCGCCGATTCGAGCGTCAATATCGATTACGAACTCTTCGACCTGCTGCCGAAAGTGGCGAAGGCTGATCCGCAGATCCGCAACGGGATTCTCGCGACGTGGATCGACAGTCTGGGGAGCTTCGACTCGGCGCCGGAGTTGTACAGCTCCCTGCCTCCGAACCTGTTGGACAGTTGCCAGATTGACCTGGGTTGGACACGCGATACGGCGCGGCTGGGACATCCCCTGTCAGAGCGCCTTGGAAAGTTGCGCTATGCCGATCGGAGCGCTGGGAACCGCTATGTGAAGAAAATGTACTATCCGGAATACGATTTGGAGACCCCGAACGCCGGATTCATGGGTGAAGCGTCTTATGACGACATAACCGATCCCGATTGCGGCTATCGGTTGCTGGCGGTATTCCGCTTCTGGAACATGGTTGAGTACTTCTTTCCCTATAAACACCTGACCGACAAACCATGGTCCGACGTACTGCCGGAGTATATCGGCCGCATGATTGCGCTGTCCGACGGCACCTACGCCCGGACGATGTGGCGCATGGTGGCCGAGATAAACGACAGTCATGCCAACTACGGCGCATTGAATTCGATATGTGGTTGCTACCGGGTGCCTCTGGTAACAGCCTATGTCGAGGGCCGGGTGGTCGTGGCGGCGCCCGATACTCTTACCCGGCACGTCTCTTCCGGAGCCGGATTCCATGTGGGTGACGAGATCGTCGCCGTGAACGGGCTTCCGGTCGAGTATTACAAACGGCGGGTGCGGGATTATGTTCCCTGTTCGAACGAAGAGCGGGTTTGCGAACAGACGGCTGATGCCATCCTGCGCTCACCGCGCAACACCTATGTACGTGTCAGTTATCTGCGTGACGGCATTAAACGTGATTCGCTGGTGGCCGTTTCGCGTGATTACCGTCGGCTTGATTACAAATACGGTCCCTATGCCGATCTGGGCGACGGTATCGCCTACATCGATCCGGGCTCCTTTGGGAAGAAAGATGCGGAACCGCTGGCACAGCTGCTCGAACACGCGAAAGGGCTGGTCGTCGATCTGCGCCACTACCCCTACGATGGAGCGTACCTTCGGTTTGTCGATGAGCATATTATCCGGGATGACACCCTTTTCAGGTCTAAATGCCAGTGTTATACCTATCCGGTGCTTTCATTGCCGGGCGTTTTCACTTCCTCGGTCGAACCGGAATCCGTTTGGTCGCGGCCCTACAGGAGCGACTACCCGATCGCCGTATTGGTCGATAACTGGACCCAGAGCGGCGGGGAGACCGGGGTGCAATGGCTTCAGACCTGCCGCGACGCGGTGGTAGTCGGCAACCGGTCGGCGGGTGCCAACGGCAATATCACGCATATTTCGCTGCCGGGCGGTTTCCGGACCGGATTTTCGGGACTCGGGTGGTATTACAGCGACGGTGTGACGGTCCAGCGCCGGGGTGTGAGGATCGACATCGAGGTGCATCCGACCCTTGCGGGCCTGCGGGCCGGGCGTGATGAAATTCTGGACAAGGCGCTCGAAGTTCTCCGGAAGGGACGGGTGCTGGATAACTAAAATCAAGGACCGCCGAATTTCGTCGGTCCTTGATTTTTAATTGCCTGGCTCTTAGCCGGGTTATTCGTCGTCAGTATCGGTATAGGCCTTGAGCAGTTTGTCCTGCACGTCGGCGGGAACCTGCTCGTAGCTGTTGAACTTCATGGTGTAGGTTGCCGAACCCGATGTCAGCGACGAAAGCGTTGTCGAATAGCGGTACAGTTCGGCCAGCGGAACCAGCGCGTTCAGGCGGTCGAAGCCCTTGTCCGACTCCATGCCGGCGATCATTGCGCGGCGGTTCTGCAGGTCTGACATCACGGCGCCCATGTATTCGCTCGGCACGAGTACCTCGACGTTGTAGATCGGCTCCATGATCTTGGGCCCTGCGTTGCGGAAAGCCTCCTTGAAGGCGTTGCGCGCCGCCAGTTTGAACGAGATTTCATTCGAATCCACCGGGTGCATCTTGCCGTCGTAGATCACCACGCGGATGTCGCGGGCATACGATCCGGTCAGCGGACCCTCGTCCATCTTCTCCATGATACCTTTCAGGATGGCCGGCATGAAGCGTGCGTCAATGGCGCCGCCCACGATTGCCGAGTAGAACTGCAGCTTGTCGCCCCACGGCAGGTCGTATTCCTCCTTGTTCTTGGGGTTCACCACCATGTCGCCCTTGCCGGGGACCTTGTAGTTCTTCGGTTCGCCGATGCCTTCGTAATAGGGTTCGATGATCATGTGCACCTCGCCGAACTGGCCTGCGCC
>JAEZTA010000030.1 GCA_023443765.1 Bacteroidota bacterium
CTCGTAGCGCTGGTCGATCGTCGCGAAACGCACGGGCGTGAAACCCGAGCTGAAGATGTGGTCGATACGCGGGTAGTTGGTCGCACCGCCGAAGTTGTTGAACGACGCCTTGTTGTCGGTCACGGGAGCGTTCGTACGCGCATCGAGCATGAATTTCTTCACGCCGTCGAAGATCGGGCTGTCGAGCATCTTGTTGAAGTCGGCGGTCAGCAGCGTCGGCTGGTTGTCCGGGTTGAGCGACTTCATTTTAGCTTCGATCAGCTCCATCGACTTCTGGGCCGCCTCCACGCCGACGTGGTCGATGTGGGTATTGATGTAGAAAAACTTGCGGCCCGACTTGTAGTGGGTGAACAGCGCCCATGTCGCCGTGCGGTAGGTCGAGGCGTCCCACCCAACCGACGGAGTATCGGGCGTCTCGGAAAGCCAGAAGGTCCCCCACTTTTCGAGCTTCACGGCATCGGACAGGTAGTAGATGGCCATGAACTCGCCGGCGTTCTTGCCGTCGGTGCGGCCCACGCCGATGCTCTTGTAGCCCTTGCAGTTCTCATCCATGTAGGTCTTCTGGTCGAGGCGGGCCTCCTGTACGCCGAGCACCGTCGGCGTCTGGTCGGCAAACATTGCCGGAACAGCCTTCTTGCGGTTGTCCCAGCTGTTCGCGCCGTCGTCGCCCGCGCTGTAACGAACGTTGAACGACATGACCTTCAACTGGTTATCCTCAAGGTTCGGATTGATCGGCTCCTCCGGTTCGTCGCCGGGCTGGGGTTTGTAAAATTCCGAGTAGTCGGGCTTCGGATCGCTGCATCCGGCGGCGAAAACGAAAGCGAAACTCAGCGAAAGCGTCAGTAAATAACGAAATATCTTCATGGTTCGGTTTTTTATTTATTCGTTGTCCCACTCGGGGTTCTGCGAGATGGTATAACCGGCATTCCTGTAATCGCGGATCACCTTGGCAGGAATCGGATAGAGGTACTGGCGGCCGTCGGGATACCAGTAGCGGTCGCCCGCGCCGGTCTTGTAGACGAGGTCGTAACCCGCCACAGCATTCGGCTCGGCATAGAGGCCCACGTTGTCCTGGTTGACCCGGATCGCGATGTTCTTATAAGCCGCCGGGGCCGATGAAACCTCGCCCTCGGTGAAGTAGTAGTCGTTCACACCGTCGCCGTTGACATCGACAGGCTGTTCCAGTCCGGGGATGTGGATGCCGGTCCACGGCAGGGTCTCCATCAGCTGCCCGCGTTTCCAGCGGCGCAGGTCGTCGAAACGCAACCCCTCGGCCACGAGTTCGATAGCCCGTTCGCGGCGGATTTCGAGCAGCACGGGACTGGTCACATCCGGGTAGAAGGTGCTTTGCAGGTAGCTGTCGACGGCCGTGGGCAGCGACTCGGTGCCGCCCGTGATGCCCGCGCGTTTGCGCAGCGCGCCGACCGTGAGCGCCCATTCGGAATCGGTGATCAGGCCCAGTTCGGCCTGCGCCTCGGCGTAGTTGAGCAGTACTTCGGCATAGCGGATCAGCGGAATGCTGTTGATATTCTTCGCCCCGCCATCGTATTTCGACTCGTCGAGCGTGTACTTGATCACCTGATAACCCGTCAGCGAGAGGTTCTTGATGTCGGCGACGGCGACTTTGTTGTCCCACAGGAAGTTGCGTCCGCGGACGGTCTGCTCCAGGCGCAGATCGCGCCCCTCCATCTCCTCGGCGAAGGATTTGGCGTCGTAGTTGGGCGTCGCGGTGAACGGCGTACCGTCCTGCTTGAGATAGGTGTGCACGAACGAGCGGACAAGGCTCCAGCAGAGTCCGTACGAGCGGGCGTTGAACCACCAGTTCTGCTCGCCGAAGATACCCGACTTCTCGTTGGCGCAGATGGCGAGGATCACCTCCTGCGTCAGCGGCGTCTCGTTGTAGAACAGGTCGCGGTAAGCGCCCTTCTTCCCGGGGGCGGTGTTGAGCGAGCAACCGCTGTTGTCGATCACCAGTTTGGCGGCTTTGGCGGCCTCCCTGTACAACTCCTCGGGGGTCATCTGAAGCCCCGTGAGGTTGTGGTAACGGCGGTAGGCGGCTTCGAAGAGGCAGACGCGCGACTTGAATGCGGCGGCGGCCCAGCGGGTGAGCGTCGCGCTTCCGGTCGACGAAGTGGCCTGGATATGCTCGTAAGCGAAATCGAGGTCGGCGATCAGGTTGCGGATGATCACATCGCGGCTGTCGCGCTCCTTGTACATCACGTCGTTCTGGTAGGACTGAATGTCGTTGGGGAACCAGGGCACTTCACCGTAGGTGGTCAGTTTGTCGTAGTAGAACCAGGCGCGGAACCAGCGGGCGATGCCGAGGTAGTTGTCGCGCGTCTCGGCATCGACGGTGCAGTATTTCGGGTCGTTACAGCCGTCGATGAAGTAGTTGATGTTCTTGAGCGCCGTCCAGCTCCAGCTGGTCGCCGTCTCGGTGTTGTAGGCGCCCTGCTTGATGAAGGTGTCGGTGTTGCTGACGGCTCCCACATCGCACATCTTGTCCTGCATGAAGCCGTTCTTGAGCGTCGGCAGTTTCTTGTAGAACGAATTGGAGTAGAGTTCGAGGCCCGACTTCGATCCGAAAATCATCGACTTGTCGGCCTTCACCTGCACGTTCTCCGTCAGGTCGCACGACGTGGCGAACGCAACGCAGCCCACGAGCAGACTCCATATATAGGTTGATCTTTTCATAGCACGTAAACAGTTTAATAGGTGATCGAGATGCCGAAGCTGAAGCTGCGCA
>JAEZTA010000144.1 GCA_023443765.1 Bacteroidota bacterium
GACCACGGGCGTCGCAACGGGCCTCGACGGCAGTTTCTCGATCAAAGTCCCGGGGCGGGAATCCACTCTGGCGTTCAGCTACGTGGGCTACGTCACCAAAGAGGAGCGCGTGGAGAGCCGCCGAATCATCAACGTCGAACTGGCGGAGGATGTCGGCCAGCTCAAGGAGGTCGTCGTCGTGGGCTTCGGCGTGCAGGAGAAGGCGAGCGTCATCGGCGCCATCGCCACGATCGAACCCAAATCGCTGGGTTCGACCTCCAAAATCGCCCTGAGCCAGTCCCTAGCGGGTAACATCCCGGGCATCATCGCCGTACAGCGCTCGGGCGAGCTGGGCAACGACCGCGCCGACTTCTGGATCCGCGGTATCAGCACCTTCGCCGAGGGCGGAGCCCGCAACCCGCTGGTGATCGTCGACGGCGTGGAGCGCGACTTCAACGCCATCGACCCGCAGGAAATCGAGTCGTTCTCGGTCATGAAGGACGCCAGCGCCACGGCGGTTTACGGCGTACGCGGCGCCAACGGCGTCATCGCCATCACGACGAAAAAGGGTGTCGAGGGCCGTCCGAAAATCAACGTCAACGTCGAAACCTCGCTCAAGCAGCCGACCGTGACGCCCGACTTCGTCGATGCCGGGACGTTCATGAAGATCGGCAACCTCTTCCACCAGCAGGGCGGAGGCGTCGGCAAGCTGTTCAGCGACGAACGCATCACCAACACGATCAACCGCACCGACCCCGACCTCTATCCCGACGTAAACTGGGTGAAATCGCTCACCAAGGACTACACCAACTATTCGCGCGTCAACCTCAACGTCACGGGCGGCGCCCCCAAGGTGCGTTACTTCGTCTCGGCCTCCTACCACAACGAAGGCGGTCTCTACAAGACCGACACCGACCGGGAGTGGGATTCGAACATCCGGCTTAACAAGGTTAACTTCCGCAGCAACACCGACGTGGACATCACCCCCACGACCAATATCAACCTCAACATCGGCTCGCAGTTCCAGCAGGTCAACGGTCCCATCACCTCGGTCGACGACCTTTGGCGCATGATGATCGAGATGGCCCCCAACCTGGTTCCCATGCGTTACTCCGACGGCCAGATTTCGCGCACCATCTCATCCAACACGCCCTACGCCTGGCTCACCCAGTGGGGCTACCGCAAGTCGGCCAGCAACTCGCTCAACTCGACGGCTTCGCTGAGCCAGAAACTCGATTTCGTAACCAAGGGCCTCAGCGCCCGCGTGCTGTTCGCCTACGACATCAACACCTACAACAGCCTCGCCGGAAAGTTCACCCCCGACATGCTCTACGCCACGGGGCGCGACACCGACGGCGGACTGGTGGGAACCCGTTTCGAGGGCAGCCCGTTCCTCGACAAGTCGAAATCCAGCTGGATGGACTACACCACCTACCTCGAAGCCACCATCAACTACGAACGTTCGTTCGGCGACCACCGCGTCACGGCCATGCTGCTCTACAACCAGCGGGAATACAACGTGGCTTCCGGCTCGGGCGAATATACCATCCTGCCCTACCAGAACCAGGGCCTCGCCGGACGTCTGACCTACAACTACAAGTACAAATACTTCATCGAAGGCAACTTCGGCTGGAACGGCTCCGAAAACTTCGCCTCGGGAAAACGCTTCGGCTTCTTCCCGGCCGTCGCCTTGGGGTGGTATATCTCCGAAGAACCTTTCTGGGAGGGTATCAAGAAGGTCCTGCCCAAATTCAAGGTGCGCGGTTCGATCGGTACGGTGGGTAACGACAAACTCGGCAGCACCCGTTTCGCCTATATCACCGAGGTGGTCAACGGAGCCTCCTACAACTTCGGTTCGGTATCGACCTACAACCCCGTGACGGGACTCACCGAAGGTAAGTTCGGCGCCCCGAACCTCACGTGGGAGACCGAGACCAAGCGCGACGTGGGCCTGGAGATCAACCTGCTGGGCAGCATCGACATCAACATCGACTACTTCTACAACAACCGCAAGGACATCTTCACCCAGCGGCGGATCATCCCCGGAACGGCCGGATTCACGCAGGCGCCGTGGGCCAACCTCGGCAAGATGGAGAACCGGGGTCTCGACTTCAGCGTCGTCTACCGGTTCCACAACCAGAACTGGGACGTTTCGGCCATCGGCAACTTCACCTACGCCCGCAACAAGATCACCGACTGGGACGAACCCGTGCCGCGGTTCCCGAACCTCTACAAGACCAACCACCGCCTCGACCAGCAGTTCGGCCTGATCGCCGAGCGGCTCTACACGGCCGAAGACTTCGACGCTGCCGGCAAGTTGTTGCGCCAGCACGCCATTCCCGAACTGGGACTGGACGTGAAGCCCGGCGACATCAAGTACACCGACGTTAACGGCGACGGCATCATCAACACCGACGACTACACCGCCATCGGTTATTCGGACAATCCCGAGATCGTCTACGGATTCGGCGTCAACGCCGCCTACAAGGGTTTCGACTTCGGCATCCGCTTCCAGGGCGTCGCCCACACCACGCGCATGATCAACGACCTGCAAATCCTCCCCTTCACCCAGGGCCAGGACAAGGGTAACATCTACAAGGACATCGCCAACAGCATGTGGACCGAGAGCAATCCGCGCCAGGATGTCTTCCTGCCGCGCATGCGCAACGGATACAACGGCCACAACTTCCAGAACTCGACCTGGTGGCAGCGCGACATGGGATTCCTGCGCATCAAGGACATCGTGCTGGGATACTCGTTCAAGGCGTCGCTGCTCAACAAGCTGCGCATCGAACGCGCCCGCATCTACGTGATCGGCAACAATCTTTTCACGTTCAGCGACTTCGACCTGTGGGACGTGGAGTTGGGAACGACCAACGGATCGAAATATCCGATCATGCGGAGCGTCTCGATCGGCCTGGAAGTTAATTTTTAACCTTAGCGAAGAAAAACATGAAGAAACTCCTTATCATACCGATACTGGCTTTCAGCCTGTTGTCCTGCGACTCGCATTTCAGCGAACCGACGAACGTCCGGGACCTGAACTACACCTTCTCCAACGGCTCGGCCGTCATGGCATGGCTCGCCGACTCCTATAACTACATGCCCAACTCGTTCTGCTGCACGCTGACCGCCACGGTCGACTACGCCGCAAACGACTGGAAATGGAGCAACGCCTACATCATGATGTCGGACGAAGCCGACCTGAACACCACCCGCGACTGTTACAAGTCGTTCCGCATGAACCTCGGGGACTGGAACGCCTCCGAAGGCGGATTCGGCGAAAAATGGGTTCCGCTCTACCAGCAGATCCGCCACCTGCACGTGTTCCTCGACAACGTGAAGGTCGTCCCGGGCCAGAAGGAGATCGACTCGCAGGATAAGGTCGACGCCCTTAGGGTCGAAGCCCGTTTCCTGATCGCCTACTTCCACACGCTGCTTTTCGAGCAGTTCGGACCCATTCCGATCATCCGCAAGGCGGTCGACGTGAACACCCCCACCGAGGAACTGAAGGTCGAGCGCAACAGCGTCGACGAAGTGGTCGAATGGCTCGACACGGAGCTGCTCTCCATCGC
>JAEZTA010000156.1 GCA_023443765.1 Bacteroidota bacterium
GTGCGGGCCTTCTGATCCGACCAACAACATTAACTTTAAACGAGAGACCATGAAAAAAACGATATGCCTGTGGGCGCTCCTCCTGATTGCCGTTTCATGCACCAACGACGACAATTACAACGACCGCCACGGCGACAAAGCCGTCATTCCGCCCAAAGGCCGGATCCTCCGCGTAATGACCTACAACATCTACGGCGCACGCGCCACGAGCCCCGCCGATGCGGCCGACCTCGACGCGCTGGCCGAAGTGATCCGCCGGCAAAACCCCGACTTCGTGACCCTCAACGAAGTGGATGTCTTCACCAACCGCACGGGAAAGGACGTACACCAGGCCCGTGACCTGGCCGCCAAACTCGGCATGGAGTGGCACTTCTCGAAGGCCATCGACCGCGACGGGGGCGAATACGGCGACGCCGTGCTGTCGAAGCATCCGATTCTCGAAACCCGCAGCTACCGCCTCCCCTGCGCCGCCTCGCAGCCGGGCGAGGACCGTTCGCTGTGCGTCATCCGCGTCGAGATCGACGGCAAGGAGCTCTATGTCGCCTCGACCCACCTCGACCACCTTTCGGGCGATGCGAGCCGCATGGTGCAAGCCAATGAAATCCGCCGCATCCGCGACACGGAGCTGGGCGGGGACCTCATCCTCGCAGGCGACCTCAATGCAATTCCCAGTTCGAACGTCATCGCCACGATGACGGCCTTCCTCTCCAACGTCGGGGCCATCGACCAGTATACCTTCCCCTCGGACAATCCGACGCGTAAGATCGACTACATCCTCTATTCCCCGATCGAGCACTTCGGCGTGCAGAACTGCACGGTGGTTTCGCGCGGCGACCAGCAGGTCAACGGCGTCGATGCCTCGGACCACCGTCCCGTCGTGGCCGACATCCGGTTCCAGACCGAGGAAGACCTCGTCGAAACCCAGCAATAAAGCATCCGGAAGATGAAAAAACTACTATTCACACTCCTCGGGCTGGCAGCGGCGCTGACGCTGCCGGCCCAGGATTTCGGGATCACCCACGGCCCGTGGCTGTACGACATGACCACGGACGGCGTAACCGTCCTGTGGACCACCGACAAACCCGCCCTGTCGTGGGTCGAGGTAATCGAGGACGACGGGCGCAGTTTCTACGCCACCGAACACACCCGCCATTACGAGACCGTCGCAGGCCGCAAACAGGCGCACAAGACGCTCCACAGCGTGCGGCTGAATAACCTGCGTCCCGGAACCCGCTATTGCTACCGCATCTTCTCGCAGGAGGTCGCCGAATGGAAACACGGGAACAATGTCCTCTACGGCCGGACCGTCGCCTCGAAGGTTTACAAGCAGGAGCCGCTCCGCTTCCGGACATTCCCGGCAACCGGACCCGACTGCTCGTTCCTCGTCCTGAACGACATTCACGGGCGCGCCGGCGAGATGTCCGAACTGTGCCGGGAGGTCGATTTCCGCAAACTCGACTTCGTGATGCTCAACGGCGACATGTCCAACAGCACTGAGAGCGAGGAGCAGTTGTTCCGGGATTTCATCGACGCTTCGGTACGTCTCTACGCCTCGGAAACCCCGATTTTCTACAACCGCGGCAACCACGAGACGCGCGGCGTCTTCGCCGACCGCCTGCGCGACTACTTCCCGACGCGCGACGGCCGCTACTACCAGCTCCGCAAAGTCGGATCGGTCTGTTTCCTGCTGCTCGACTGCGGCGAAGACAAGCCCGACTCGGACATCGAATACGGAGGGCTCTCCGACTACGACGCCTACCGCCGCGAAGAGGCCGAATGGCTCCGCGAGGCGGTGGCATCGGAGGCTTTCCGCAACGCTTCGGCACGCGTCGTCTTCCTGCACATCCCGCCCGCAGGCGGAACCTGGCACGGCAACTACCAGATGCGCGAGGTATTCCTGCCGATCCTCAACGAGGCCGGCATCGACGTTATGTTCTCGGGCCACACGCACCAATACGGTTTCCACCCGGCGGACAACGACATCCGTTTCCCCGTCGTGGTCAACGACAACCAAAGTTACGTGCAGTGCGACATGACGGCCGACCGGATCGCGGTGCGGATCGTCGGGCCCGGCGGACGCGTCGCCCATACACACGAATTTCCGCTCCGCTGACCGAGGCAGGCGAATGAAAAAGGGCTGTATCCTGTGATACAGCCCTTTTTATGGTTTCAGAGGAAAAGCCGCAGGAATCCGCTGCGGCTGAGCCGGAGCCGGAGTTTGGCCAGCGCCGAACCGATGTGTTTCTCGACGGTCTTCACGCTGATGTTGAGTTGTTCGGCAATCTCCCGGTTTTTCAACCCCGTCGTGCGGCTCAGCAGGAAAACCCGGCGGCATTGCTCGGAAAGCCCCGAGATACAGAATTCGATCTCCTCGCTCAGCTGTGACAACTGGAACTCCTCCTCGATATGGTCGGCGACCAGCGTCCGGATGCAGGCATCCAGCCCGTCCCCGCCCGGCTCGCTGCCCCGCCATTTGCGGGAGCGCAGCAGGTCGATGGCGCGGTTCTTCACGGCGACGAACAGCAGCGGCAGCAACGGCCTGTCGAAGTCCACCTCCGCACGCCGCTCCCACAACGCAAGGAACACATCCTGCACGATGTCTTCCGACGCCTTGCGGTCGTGGACCATCTGAAAGGCCCGGGCACACAAGGGTTCATAGTGATCGCGGAATAGTTGTTGAAAATGCGCCGAAAGGTTCTCCACTTTTTTCTTAAAATACACCGGAATAGTCCGGATCATCTTATCAAAGATAGCGATAATTCGACAAACTGCAAAATTCGGACACTCAGTCTCTTCCAAAGCCCTGATTTGGCATGGGTTCCGCCCGCAGGGCAAACTTATCCCGCGGGGCACGGGCACAAAAAAAGCAGGGCCCGAAAGGTCCTGCTATTCATTTTATCCTGCCCGGCGTTACCTCCCGGCAATGCGGCAGTATTTGTCGTAGCGTCCTATCACGTCGTCCACGTAAGCCAGCGTCTGCCGGCTGCCGGTGAATCGTCCGCATCTGACCACTTCGTTCTCGTAGAACTCCGGCTCGGCCTTCAGACTGAGGTAACGGGCCACCACCTCCCACGAGTTGGGGTCCTCGCCGTTCAGTCGGGCCAGACGGCGGGCGTCGTTCACGTGGCCGATGCCACTGTTGTACGAAGCCAGGATGATGCTCATGCGGTCCTTCTCGGAAGTGCCTTCCGGAAAGCGAAGCGACGACATAATCTTCGACATCAGCTTGTTGGCCAACCGCACATTGGTCTCCGGATCGGAGATCTTCGCCGCGGCGACGTCGAACTGGCGCGCCACCGAAGGCATGATCTGCATCAGGCCGCGGGCCCCGCTGCGCGAGGTAATGTCGGGCGTGAAGCGCGATTCGTGGTAAGCGATGGCGCTCATCAGGCGCCAGTCGTGGCCTTCCTCTTCGCTGATGTTGCGAATCAGGTTGTCGTAGGCTGAAATGACGTAACTACCCTCGGGGAGCAGCGAGTAATGCATTTCGGCCAGATCGTTCAGTGCGTCTTCCGTCACGGGTGCGCTGAACTTGGCATTGAAGCCGTAAAATGTCGTAAGAACAGATAAGAACGCAAACGTTAATACGGTCTTTTTTAACATAAAAGGTTGTTTTGCGGGCAGCTTACACCGCGCAGAACAGCACGTCAATCATAGAATCCCCACGAGATACCGATTTTGAACATGCCCGGATTCAGCGGATAGCGAGCCGCCGAGAAATATTCTCCGTTACCGAACAGTCCTTTATTCACATGCTGATATTTCAGGAATATCCGCATTCTCTTCCACTTTCCCATAACGAAAGCGTCCATATAGGGATAATTCCCCGTCTCGACCTCCCGTTGGTTGTAATACACCGACAGTGCCGGATTGTAACTGGGCGCATAATACCTGGTATTATAGCGTCCGTCCAGACCGATCTGCAGGCGCAGCACATCGCGCACAACCCAGAATTCGTAGTAATACGAAAGGAATGCGCTCAAAAGCGGAACGGGTACAACATCTTGATCCGTACTCCACTGCAACAATACCCTGTTGTCCAAATGAAGTCCGCCTAAGCGGAAATCTTTGCGAGCATACACGCTCGTGAGGCTTACGCTTCCGCTATGCTGGCCGATGTTGCTGTCCGACTTGTAGTAAATCTTATCGGAAACAACTCCCTGCCAGGCCCCCGCTTCAAATGCGAAATCGGGAACCGAAAACTTAACCTCGAACCGAGTCTCATTCTCCTTACTGAGAGGAGTGTTCCATATATAATGGTTCGAGAATAGATTCTCCTGCCAGTAGTTCGGCGAACGGCGGTCCATCGTGAACCGGCCTTCGAGAATCAGGGGGAGTCCGCGGAGATAACCTTTCAGCGCAAGGTGCGCGCCGATCGAAAGGTCTCCGCCTCTGTATCCCGACGGGTAGAATTTGAGATTTCCATCCCAGTCGACATATTTTTTTATCTTGCCGCTGACGGAACCGTAAAAAAAGTAACTCGTCTTGTTGACCTTCGTATACTTTCCCGTCAGATAATCTTTCAGTTCGAATTGCGAGTAGGTGTGCATGTCGATGCCGACCCCGGCATCGAGCGTTCCCACGATCCCGTTCCGGTCCCAGGGCTGCGCCTGGACGAAGAAACGGTTCGAGATGTTACGTTCGTAGATCGAGTCGCGCGTCTCCAGCGGATTGATGTACCAGTTGTCGTAATAATATCCCTCCGCAGAGACGAAATCGCCGTTCTCGTCCCGGTGGTCCCGCTCATTCGTATACGGCTCGTTCTTGTCGGTGTAGACCTTGCTCCACGAACTGTACTCGAACGAATGGCCGATATAGACCGCCGACAGGTTGGCCATCGAGAAATCGCTCTCCGTGAGCCGCTGCAACGGGATACCGTAGGACTGCGTGACGAAGAAGGCGTTGTTGCGGTAGAGATTCTTGGCCTCGGCGTCAGCCAGACGCATCGGCACGCCCGAAGGCATCTCGAACGTCGTGTCCGCAATGGCCCATTCGCCCACCACGCCGCCGTTCTCCTGCTGCTCGATGTGGTTGTTGTAATAACCCGCATGGACCGAATAACGCTTACCCGTGTGGCTGATCGCCACGGCGAGGTTGTGGTTCTTGGTCCGCGACCAGACATACTGGCCGCGCGTGCCGCGCGACTTGTAATCGACATTGAACCCCGTCGTCGGGGAGATGTTCTGGGCATGCATGATGCCGAAATTCTCCTCGCGGAAACGCTTCTGCCCCGACTCTGCGTAGTTCATGCGGATTATCGGCTTCTTCGTGTTGTAAAAGGGCACGTTCTCCATGTCGTAGGTGTACGCGTAGTAGGGACTCGCAAAACTGAAGTCAAAGAACTGCGGACGCCGGAAGTAATTCAGCGGCAGCGACGTTTGGCCCAAAGCTCCCTGGGCGATGTCGCCCACGTCCTCCCGGTAGAACGGATAGTCGATCCGGTAATCGGTCAGCGTGGTGTCCAGCGGCCCGATCTCGACGCGGTTGAAATCGCGGCTCACGTGCCATTTAAAGTTGTTCAGCGCGCGGATCGAATCGCTGAAAAAATAGGATTCGAGCGGCTTGCGGATTTTCCGTTCCTTCTTGGTGGTGTCCTGCGGCTGCTGATTCTCTCCCTCCTCACCGTCCGGGTTCTCGTAGGGGTTGTTGCCGTAGAGATTCCCCGTCTGGCCGTTGCGCTGGGCACGCTGAAGGGTCTTCGCATCGAAGCCCTGGGAACGCACCCCCTGAGGTGCTGCAAAAAACAGACCGAACAGGAGCGTCAGCAATATGCGGTTCGATAATCTCGACATGTCAGCCAAAGAGCGGAAATCCGCGGCAAATATAATTAAAAAAATTTAAATATACAACTACTAGGCTTTCTCACAGCCTTTTGCCCGGCAGGCAAATCCCTGCACCAGCGAAACGAGAATGTACAGCACGATGATCGCCGGCACGGCGTAGCCACGCAGAAGGACAGCCATTATGACGGCTGCGACAATAAATCCGTAACGCAGTTCGTTTCCTTTCCAACCGAAGCCGTGGAACTTGAGGGCGAACATCCTCACATTCGAAATCATCAGCAGCCCCACGACCACGGCAATGGCCAGAATCGCCTCACGCGGAAGTTCCAACCCATTGGTTTCGAACAATAATCCCAGCGAACCGCAGAGCATCGCCGCTGCCGGGCTGGGCAATCCGCAGAATTCCGTACGCTGCGTATCGTCGATATTGAACTTCGCCAGCCGCAGCGCGGCGCAGGCCGTGAAAACAAAAACGATCAGCCCCGGATACCCCTCCGGCAGCCAGACGCCCGGCATCCACTGATAAAGCGAATACATGATCGCCGCGGGAGCCAGTCCGAACGAAATATCGTCGGCCAGCGAATCGAGCTGTAACCCGATCGGCGAACTCTGGTTGAGCAGGCGCGCCACGAAGCCGTCGAAAAAGTCGAACACAGCGGCCAGAACCATCAGGCCGAAGGCCAGCTTCAGGTCGCCCCAAACCAGCGCCGAAACCACTGCGACCGAACCGCAGAGCAGGTTCGAAAGGGTCAGCAGATTGGGTATCGTGAATAATTTGATTTTCATTCCCAGGGCGAAAATTAATTTTCCAATAGGCGGCAAAGTTACTAAAATATTTTTATCTTTGTCGAAGTTAACTCCATATAATAACTCATGGCTAGCAATAAATATTGTGTCATCATGGCGGGCGGCATCGGATCGCGCTTCTGGCCCAAGAGCCGGCAGTCGATGCCCAAGCAGTTCCTCGACATCCTGGGGACCGGCAAATCCTTCATCCGCCACACCTACGAACGCTTTGCAAAGATGGTTCCGGCGGAGAATTTTCTCGTGGTGACCAACGACAAATACAAGGACCTGGTACTGGAACACATCCCGGAAATCGGTGAAAAACAGGTGCTCTGCGAGCCGGTGGGCCGCAACACGGCACCCTGTGTGGCCTATGCGGCCTACACGCTGCTGAAGCGGAACCCCGACGCCGAGATGATCGTCACCCCGGCCGACCACCTGATCCTCAATGAGGACGACTTCCGGGAGATCATCGCCGAGTGCCTCGCCTTCGCATCGGAGCACGACGCGCTGATGACCGTGGGCATCAAACCCACGCGTCCCGACACGGGCTACGGCTACATCCAGGTCTCAGATAACAATCTCATCAGCAAGGTCAAGTGCTTCACCGAGAAGCCCGACATCGAGCTTGCGCAGGTTTTCCTGCAATCCGGGGAGTTCTACTGGAACTCGGGCATCTTCGTATGGAAGGTGCGTTCGATCGTCGAAGCCTTCGAGAAATACCTCCCCGAGCACCACGCGCTTTTCAGCGGCGTGATGCGCGCCATCGGGACCGACGCCGAACGCAACGTCGTGGAGATCGCTTTTTCGGAGTGCCGCGCCATTTCGATCGACTACGGCATCATGGAGAAAGCCGATAACGTCTACGTCCGCTGCGGCGAGTTCGGCTGGAGCGATGTCGGCACGTGGGGCTCGGTCTACCAGCACTCGCGCAAGGACCGCTACGCCAACGCCATCCCCGAAAACGGCTGCTACCTCTACGAAACGCGCAGTTCGATCGTCTCGCTCCCGAAGGACAAGATCGCGGTGATCAGCGGCCTGAAGGAGTACATCGTCGTCGACACGGACGACGTGCTGATGATCTGTCCCCGCTCCGAGGAGCAGAACATCAAGAAATTCATCGACGAAGTCAAGTTCCACAACGGCGACAAACACATCTGATTTATAAATCAGATGTGTTTGGGCCACGTACCCATCTAATACATTCCATCTGAATCCCCCTTCCCGAAGGGGGACTTTTAACAAAAATAGACCATGTCCGAACTATACGACCTTTTCAGCAAATACCCCCTCATCTCGACCGACACGCGCCGGATCGCGCCGGATTCGATCTTCTTCGCCCTGCGGGGCGCCACTTTCGATGGCAACCGTTTCGTCGCCGAGGCGCTGGAGAAAGGTGCAGCCTATGCCGTCTCCGACGATCCGCAGGTCGCCGCATCCGACGAACACCAGCGCATCCTGCTCGTCGACGACACGCTGAAAGCCTTGCAGGAGCTCGCCCGCGAACACCGCCGGGTGCTCGGAATTCCGATCCTCGCCATCTCGGGCAGCAACGGCAAGACCACCACAAAGGAGCTCGTCAGCCGCGTGCTGGCCGAGCGTTTCGAGGTCTATGCCACCCAGGGCAATCTCAACAACCACATCGGCGTCCCGCTGACGCTGCTCGCCATGACCCGCGACACGGAGTTCGGCGTGGTGGAGATGGGTGCAAGCGCCCGCGGCGAACTGGCCCTGCTGGCGTCGATCGCCGAACCGAACTACGGCATCCTGACCAACATCGGCATGGCGCACCTGCTGGGCTTCGGAGGCCCCGAAGGCGTCCGCCGCGGCAAGGGCGAACTGTTCGACTTCCTCGCGGCGAACGGAGGCCACGCTTTCGTCCCGGCCGACGACGAAATCCTGACCAGCATGGCCTCCGAGCGCGACTCGCTGGCCACCGAATATTACTCCGTATCGCTGGCCGACGGCATCGAAAACCACCTCGACGGCAACTACAACCGGTTCAACATCGCAGCTGCCGTCGCCGTAGGCCGCTATTTCGACGTTCCCGACGAACGCATCCGCCACGCCATTGCCGGCTACATCCCCGACAACAACCGCTCACAGCGCATCATAACGGCCCATAACACGCTCGTTGCCGACTGCTACAACGCCAATCCGTCGAGCATGCGGGCTTCGGTCGAAAACTTCCTCACCGAACCGCTCGAAGAGCGCCAGCACCGGGTGCTGATCCTGGGCGACATGCTCGAACTGGGCGACTGGTCCGAACACGAACACGCCGCAATTATCTCGCTGGCCGCACAAAACCCCGAAGCGGAACTGCTGCTCGTAGGCCCCGAATTCGCCAAAGCCTACGACGACCTCGCGGAAAAACCCGCCAACGTGACGCTCTGCCCCACGCGCGACGACCTCATCTCGCTGCTGAAAGTCTCCCCCGTGGACAACTCCCTGGTGCTGATCAAAGGCTCCCACGGTATGGGGCTGGACAAGGCGCTTCCGGAACTCTAAAATCCGGGGCCAAAAACAAAAACAGGCTGTGCGGATGCACAGCCTGTTTTTGTTTCTAATGTTTCAGCACCCGCCCGGGCGGCAAATCGATATGGGGAGGTTCCTCAAGCGTTTTCCCCATGTTATAGGTCTGGTTGTTCGGTAGTCCCCGACGACCCGCACCCTCGGCCATCAGTGCTTTCAACTCATCGAGGCGATAGCGATAAATATCACGCGGCAACACGCCGTACTCCCGGCACAGCGAAGCCGCCATACCTACCACTTCACCCATCATGCCCGTCGTCCGCATTACGCGCACCGTACCCAACGCCACATGTGTCACACTGATGTTCCGGCCCGCCATAAAGAGGTTGTCGACATTGCGCGAATAGAAACAACGATAGGGAATCGGATAGGGATGGATCGGAATTTGAACCGAAATAGCCTTGAATTCACCCCCGGGGAAATGGCGGCCGTTGACCGAGTCGGGATAGTGCAGGTCGATGCTCCATGAGGTCGCAGCCGTGCCATCCTCGTGGAAAACATAGCGTCGGATGTCGTCCTCCTTGAGTACGTAATCACCGATCAGGCGCCGCGACTCGCGCTTTCCGGCAACATATGCCACCCACTCCAGCCGGCGGTCGCGGAATTCGTCGTTCGCTTTCAGGTCGTTTTTCAGGTAACTCCAGTTGGAGTAGACTGCCAGCAGCCCGTAATCGCGGATGCGCTCGAAGTCGTCCACCTGATTCCGGAACATTCCGGTTTCCCAGGTCCACTGCCCACGTATCACACGTTCGCAACTCTCATCATTGAATTTCAGGCCGTATTCGAAACGGGGGAACTTCGCCTTCCCCATGTCCTCTACCGAGTACCACTGCACCGAAGCCCCCATCGTCATGCTATCCTGCTCCTCCGGAGCTTCGAGTTCCCCGAACTGCGCCCGGGATTCGCGTCCCATCAGATAATCGGCTCCGGCCAAATAGCCCACAGTCCCATCGCCCGTACAGTCAGCATACACCGGAGCCCGGAACACCATGCGTTCTCCGCTCTCGACCTGCTGCGCCACGATGCCCGTGATACGCCGCCCCTCCATTATAACTTCGTTGGCCCGGCAACCCAGGAAAAGCGTCACATTCGGCTCGTTTTTCACGAAATCCATCTTCCTTTCGTCCTGGTAATAGTCAGGCGTCCCGGCATTCATACCTTTCGGCGAAGCGAACTCCCTGACCATGTTCCCCAATTCCGGATAGGGGCCGACCCCAATGCGACCGCCCAACAGCACGCGCACCTCCGAACTGTTGTTGCCGCCCAGCACCGGACGATCGTTGAGTAACGCCACACGGCATCCCAGCCGCGCTGCCGAAACCGCTGCGCACATCCCGGCCAGACCGCCGCCGACCACAACGAAGTCATATTCACCGGCATCCCGCGGCTCGGCGGGACGGTTTGAAAGACGGTCGCGAAAAGCAGCCAACTCCTTCGCTCCCGCAGGCGGTTCACACATCTCCGTCGAGAAATAAACCGCATCACAACGACCGTCGAATCCTGTCAGGTCGTGCAGTACAACCTCCACCCGCGGATTGCGCACAACGACCTTTCCGGCATACTGCCACTCCCAACAGTCGCCGCGTCCGCCGAGTTCCGCAGCCAGCCGCCGACCACCCACTGAGAGACAGAACCGCCCGGCACCTTCACCCACATACCACGGCGAGGTCCAGTTATAGGTCCTCACATAAACATGGTAAACACCTCGTTCGGGAAACTCGACCGATGCCACCGCATCCCCAACGGGATGCCCCAGCCCATGAGCTAGCAGATAGGGTGAACCCATCCGGTCCATAAACTGCTGATCGACAACCCAGCCACCCTTCTGGCCGAAAGACTCCGCTTCAAGCAGCAATTCGGCGGCATGTCCCCCGGTCAGCGAACAGAGTCCCAATATCAAAATCCAGATTTTTCCTTTCATTGTCTTTTACTTATTTATAATCAATGCAAAATTTCCTTTTCGGTATCCAATATCGGCATTCAAAATGGCATATACAATACTCAGAGGGCTAAAAATCGTCGGGAACGGTTGCGGGAACGCTCCCGACGATTTTTTCGGGATAATGCTTGTTTTTTATTTTCGGGTTTCTTTATCTTTAGTATAGCGAAACCAACCAAAAAACAATTTAATTAATTTATTTCAAACAATTTACAACATTCCGGAGCACCCAATGAAATCCGGAACGAATCAAGTGCAAAAACAACCTCTACAACCCTAAATTCATGAAGCAAACTCTACGATTCTCCCGGGAAATCTGCCTCGTCTGCCTGCTCTTCGCAACGGCGATCGCACATGCCCAGCCGCGAACAGTTTTCGGCACCGTTGCGGACAAACAGACGGGCGAGCCCATGCCCGGCGTCAGCGTCGTCTTGAAAGGCTCCACCCTCGGCACAACGACCGACAGTAAAGGTGGCTTTCAGCTCAAACTCCCCGCACAACAGGGCACACTGCTCTTTTCGTTCCTAGGCTACAAGCCCTTCGAAATCCAGGCTGGCGGGAACAAAGACGTGTTCGACGTGATGCTCGACAAGGAGACACTCGACATCGAACAGGTCGTCGTAGTCGGCTACGGCGTACAAAAGAAAGTCAACCTCACGGGCGCTATCTCCACCATGGAGGGCGACGATATCTCCCGGCGTCCGGTCATGCTGGCCTCGTCGGCCCTGCAGGGACTCTCGGCGGGGGTCACTGTCACCCAGTCCTCCGGCCAGCCCGGTTCCGACGGTTCGACGATCCGCATCCGCGGCGTGGGCACGCTCAACAACTCCGAAGCACTGGTGCTGGTAGACGGCGTGGAGGGCAAACTCGACGGCGTGAACCCCAACGACATCGAATCGATCTCCGTGCTCAAAGACGCCGCATCAGCTGCCATCTACGGCTCGCGTGCAGCCAACGGCGTAATCCTCGTCACCACGAAGATCGGTACACAGGAAAAACTGAGCGTCAGTTACAATGGCTACGCCGGATTCCAGCGTTTCACCACCCTGCCCGAGTTTGTCGACGGATATACCTACATGAAGGCTATGAACGACGCCTATGCCAACCAGGACATGACACCGCTCTACTCCGATGCCTATCTGCGCGATTACCTGCGTTACAAGCACATGGACCCCGACAACTACCCCGACACCGACTGGCAGAAGGAGGTTTACACCGGATCCGGATTCACTCAGAGCCACCATATCAGCGTCAGCGGTGGCAAGCGGGTCAACGTACTGGCATCGTTCGGCTACCAGGACCAGGACGGCCTGCTGCCGCATTTCTCCTCAGACCGCTACTCGTTCCGCCTGAATGCCAAAATGAACATCACGAAGGCTATCGAGGCCTCGATGCTCATCGACGGACGGCGCGCCGACATCAACTCCCCAACCGGCTCCGCGGCGGTCAAGAGTAGCGTCAACCGCATCCCGAACATCTATCCGGCACGCCTGAGCGACGGCCGCTGGGGCACGGGTCTCAATGGCAACAACCCGCTGGCACTGGTGACTGAGGGCGGTATGAACAACGGCGTCTACTATAACCTCCGGGCCAGTTTCCAGGTGAATATCAAACCATTCGACGGTGCGAGCGTCGAGTTCAACTTCACGCCCAAATATTCCAATTCCCAGGTCCGCAAGTTCAACAAAGCCATCGAGACCTATGAACCCGGCCGCGAAACCCCGGCTTACACCTCACCGGCCAAAAGCAGCCTGAACGAGAGCGACAGCAAGACTACTGAAAATCTACTGCGTGTGATCGCCCGCTACAACAAGACCTTCGGCAGCCATGAAATCGGCGTCCTGGCCGGTTACGAACAGATCGCCAGCAAGACCCGCGACATGGGAACCCGCCGCGAAGGTTTTCCGCTCACGAACTATCCCGAGATGAACGCCGGATCGACCGAGAACATGAGCAATTCGGGCGGTGCCAGCGAATGGGCACTGCTATCGTGGTTCGGACGCATCAACTACGCCTACAAGTCGCGTTACCTGTTCGAGGCCAACGTCCGCATCGACGGCTCGTCGCGCTTTGCCCGCGGCCACCGCTTCGGTACGTTCCCTTCGGTGTCGGTGGGCTGGCGACTCTCGGAAGAGGAGTTTCTCCGGGAGGTCCGGTGGATTTCAAACCTCAAGTTGCGCGCCTCGTGGGGCCAGTTGGGTAACCAGCAGATCGGCACCTACCCCGCCTACACTACCATCACGCTCGGTCCGAGCTTTATCTTCGGCAGCAAACCGGCCGACGGTGGCGTACAGAAATCCTATGCCAATGAAGGCATCACATGGGAGACTACCGAAACAGCCGACGTAGGCCTCGACATAGCGCTGTTCGGCAACAAGCTGAGCGCGACGTTCGACTTCTACAACCGCAAGACGAAGGATATCCTGCTCACCCTGCCCCTTCCGGGCATCACGGGTATGAACGAACCTTACCAGAATGCCGGTGTCGTACAGAACCGCGGCTGGGATCTCGAACTCAAACACGCCAATACGGTAGGCCGGTTCAGCTACCAGATCGGCTTCACCCTCTCCGATGTCCACAACAAAATCCTCGATCTGAAAGGTGCCGGCCCGATCATCAGCGGCTACAACCTCAAGGCCGAAGGCTATCCCATCAATTCGATCTACGGCTACAAGGCGCTGGGACTGTTCCGCACCGAGGAGCAACTGGCCGAAAGCCCCAAGCAGACCTTCAGTTCCTACGACCTGGGCGACATCCGCTACGCCAATCTCAGCGACACAGGCACGGCCAACACCATCGACCGCGAGGACCGCACGGTGATCGGCAACCAGATTCCGCGTTTTGTCTACGGTCTGAACCTGAGTGCCCAATATCGCAATTTCGACCTCTCAGTACTTATCCAGGGTGTCGGCAAAAAGGATGTGATCTATACGGGCGACGTGGTATGGGCCCTCTACAACGCGGGCAAAATGCAGGCCTGGCAGACCGACTACTGGTCAAAGGAGAATCCGAATGCCTCCTACCCGCGCCCGATCGCTGCCTCGTCGCACAACAACTTCCAGAATTCGAGTTTCTGGGTCTACGACGCGGCCTACCTGCGCCTGAAAAACCTGCAAATCGGTTATACCCTCCCATCGCACCTCACGCGCAAAATATGGATCGACAAACTGCGCATCTACTTCACGGGCGACAACCTGCTGACCTGGGATAAGATGCCCAAGGGCTGGGATCCCGAGACCCCCAGCGGCGATGCGGAAATCTACCCTATCGCCCAGACTTTCGTCTTCGGAATCCAACTCACCTTCTAACCTGAAAATGCCATGAAATTCAAATACAGCCTCATTCTACTGGCCACCGCGGCCCTCGCTTCATGCCAGGACTTCCTGGACCGCTACCCCCTGGAAGAGCCCGCCAGTTCGGAGTTCTACTCCAACGAAGACGAGCTGACGCTGGCCGTCAATGGCGCCTACCGCAGCCTCTACTGGCTCTCGAACGACGATGTTCCCTATCAGCTCTTCATCGACGGCACCACCGACATTGTTTACATCCGCGGCACCTACGCCAATATGACCGATATGCGCCGGGGCGAAGGCTCGGCCGAAACGGCGACCTTCAAAACCATCTGGGATACCTTCTACGGTTACATCGCCCGATGCAACAACCTGCTCGACAACATGCACAATGCCCAGGGACGGGTCAGCGAGACATTCTACAACCGCATCGAGGCGCAAGCCCGGTTCCTGCGCGCCTATAACTACTTCTACCTCGTCAACCTCTACGGCGATGTACCCTTTGCCGAGCACGTCCTCGACTGGCAGCAACCGCGCCTCCCGAAGACCCCGAAGGAGGAGATTGTCGCCCGTCTCTACGCGGACCTCGACTTTGCCAAGGACCACCTGCCCGCCAAATGGACAGGCGACGACGAAGGGCGTGCCACACGCGGCGCGGCATTCGGACTGAAAGCCCGCATCGCCCTTTACAACAACGACTACGAAACGGCTGCCGCCGCGGCCGACTCGGTCATCAAATCCAAAGCCTACGAAATCTACCCCAGCTACGAAAAACTCTTCCTGCATAATGGTTCAGGCTCGTCCGAGGCAATGCTCTACATGCCCTTCCTGTTGGGCACGCAGACCAACCAAATTCCCAAATACGTCGGGACCCGCCTGGCCAACTGCTACTCGATCATCGTCCCCACGCAGGTCCTCGTCGACATGTACCAATGTACCGACGGCCAACGCATCGACCAGTCGCCGAAATATGACCCGAAAAAGCCCTACGAAAACCGCGACCCGCGGCTGGGTTACTCGATCCTTTACCCCGGCCAGTGGCATTCGGGTTATAAGTTCGAGGTGCACCCCGACTCGACCAAAACCAGCGCTGTGATCAACGGCGAAACGGTGCGCATCAACAATACCGAAGTAACCAACGCTTACGGCTCATTTACGGGCTACATCGAGAAGAAATACTACGACGAATCGGACGTTCCCGGCAAAATTACGCAGTGTGAGCTCAACTTCATGCTGATGCGTTACGCCGAGGTGCTGCTCACCTACGCCGAAGCCCGCATCGAACTCAACCGCATTGACCAATCGGTGATCGACGCCATCAACGCCGTGCGGCAGCGTAAGGATGTGATGATGCCCGCCGCCGCGCTCTCGATGTCACGGGACAAACTGCGCGAACTGGTACGCTATGAGCGGACAATCGAACTGGCCATGGAAGGTTTCCGCCTGCTGGATATCCGTCGCTGGAAGATCGTCGAACACGTACTGCCGGGCTACCTGCTTGGCAAGCGAACCAAAGCCGACTGGTATACGCCCGTCATCCCCGCCTTCAGCGACTACGGCAAACCCGAATACCCCGACGAATCGATCTTCCAAAAGCTCGGATTCGCCACCTTTAACCGCGAGATCCAGTACAGCTGGCCCATTCCCCAGACCGAGATCGACCGCAATCCCCTGTTGAAAGACTAAAACCGAAAACCATGAATTACGTAAAACTCTGCAAATTCAACCTGATGCTGTTTGCTTCGCTGACACTGCTCTGCTCCTCCTGCAACGCCAACGACCACAATGCACAGCCCGTCACCCAGCCCTACGGCATGAAAGCGCTGCCCTATACCTCGGCTGTCGAGGTCGTATGGCCCGCCCAGGAAGGTGTCTCACGCTACGAAGTGCAATACACCGAAGGCACGGACTTCGCCGCTGCAACCGTCCGCGAAGTATCGGGCGAAAAACTGCTCATCGAAGGGCTGAAACCCGATACCGAATATTCAGTGCGCGTCCGGGCTGCCGCCGGCAACGACTGGACCGACTGGAGCGTCACTAAAACAGTCACGACTTACAGCCTCGAAATCAGTGTCGGCACATTCAATCTGTTGGGTGCCACTTACACCTTCAAAGGCCCCTGGGACGTACGCAAAGGCCCCGCCGGAAAGCTTATTTTAAGCGATATGTTCTTCCCCGACATCCTGGGTACGCAGGAGACGGCCAACGAACAGCAGATGAACGACATGATAGCCATGCTCGGGGAGCACTACGACTACCGCGCCGGGGAGTCCGAAACCATGTCGGCACACCTTATTTTTTGGAAAAAGGACAAATTCGAACTCGTCGAGGCCGGCGACATCGACATGATGGGCGACAACTATCCCGGCAAATACCTCACGTCGCGTTATGCCAACTATGTGCGGCTGCGCGAGAAATCCACGGGCAACGAAATCCTCGTCTACGACATCCATCCCCGCGCAGGCAATGATGTCGAAACGCAGAAACTCCGCGAACTGACAGCCAAAGGCCTCGCTACGGCCGCGCTGCGCAAAGCCCGCGAAACGAACCTTCCCATCGTCATCACGGGAGATATGAACAACTACCCCACAACGATGATCGAAGGCGTGGCAGGCGCCCCGCTGACCCTTTCGAGCAAAGGATTCCTCGACACTTATGCGATGACTGAAAACCGGACCAACGGCGACTTCAGCACCCACTGCTCGCAGGAGAACGTTGCCGAAAACGGAACTCTGACCGTCGGCAAAAACGGCACGAAACGCATCGACTTCATCTATGCCTACCCTTACGAGCGGGTAGCGGCTTCGGATTACGCCATCGTCATCGACTTTGCCGACGACTCGCGCTCCATGGCCCGCTTGCCGATGCCTTCAGACCACTTACCCGTACGCACAACGCTCCATTTCCGTTACTAACCCCAAAACCGATCCGACATGAAAAAGATATTCCGCTATCCGGCCGGCCTCGCTGTCTTCGCAGCCCTCGGGGGTCTGGGCTGGTCGTGCGACGACCAACCGGAAGAATTGCCCTGGTTCCTGGACATCAACCTGAAGTTCTCGGCCCGCGTAATGCCCCAACCCGGACAGGAGGTGAAGTGCTGCCTCTACTACAAAGACGTGAAAGGCTCGGAGTTCTCCGCACTCACACCCGACATGGAAGTCAGCGCCGTGCTGACCGAAGAGAACATTGCCGAAGGGCTCCGCCTGACGTTCGACCCTGTTCCGCGCGATGCTGAAAAGGTCTATGTCTCTTCGTGGGTCGATATCGACGGCGACGGCACAGTGAACAAAGGCGATCTGGCGGCATTTTACGGCAACTGCCGCTTCGAAGATGTGGCGTCGGGCATCGCTTCACCAACCAACGTCGGCGGGGCCTATGCACTCAATCTCAACCATATGCTGATCTACGGCGACGAACTGGTCGCCCGCGACGCCACCGATGTCGAAGGTAACATTTACAAGACGGTGGTAATCGGCGGACAGGTGTGGTTCAAGGAGAATCTCCGCACGACCCGCTTCGCTAACGGCGACGCCATCCCGACCGGGTTCGACGACACTTCATGGATGAACCTCACCACCCCGGGATGCGCCCAGGCCCCGGGTACAAACCTCGAAGAGGACGGCCTGCACTACAACTGGTACGCCGCATCCGACGCCCGGGGACTCTGCCCCGAAGGCTGGACCGTACCGACCGAAGCGGATTGGGAGACACTCGAAGTCACCATCGGCATGGACGCCGCAACCGCTGCCAAGGACGGCTGGCGCCATACCAATTACGAAGGCGAAAAACTCAAATCGAAGGAGCGGGGATTCGGGGGGTCGGACGAATTCGGCTTCAGCGTCCTGCCCTCGGGTGAGCGCATGAAGGACAACGGCACGTTCAACAACGTTTCCAATTACGCCTACATCTGGACGGTGACCATCAACCCGAAGAATGCGATGCAGGCCTACCGGCGCATCTTCCGCAACGATTACCGCAACCTCAACAAGCAGCCCATTAAATTTACCGCCGGGTGCAACATCCGTTGTATCAAGGTCCTCGACGAATAAAAATACGAAACGGGCGGGGTCTTACCGTCCCCGCCCGTTATTACACAACGAGAGCAGCTAACGGCTCCGTTCGGTCGATTCGCGGACATTGATCCGGGCATCGAGCATTTCGGTCCGGTCGGGCGTGCCGGGATTTTCAATCTTTTCAAGCAGCAGTTCCGCCGCCAGACGTCCCATCTGTTCGAGCGGTTGAGCCACCGACGTAAGCGAAGGGCTCAGTAGCGGCGCTGTCGTCGACTCTGTAAAACCCATCACCCCAACCTCGTCAGGAATGCGGATGCCATGAGACTTCAGCGTCCGGAGCACCCCGAAAGCGAGCGGATCGCCGAACGCATAAACGGCATCGAAACCGATACCCGCAGCGAGACTCTCCTCCGTGAGGCGCACGCCCTCTTCGAGGGTAATGTCGCGGCAGTTGCACACAAGCCGGTCGTCGTAGGGAATACCGTGGTCTCGCAACGCTTCCCGGTAACCCCGGTAGCGGGGTTCGGTGTTGTATATCTGTTCAGGACCCCGGAAATAGAGTACCCGCCGGTATCCCTGTGCAATCAGGTGTTCGAATGCAAGGTACGACATGCGGCAATCGTCGATGCAGACCCTGCTTGCCGGAACAGCCTCGCACACCCGGTTGAAAAAGACCAGCGGGATACCTGTGTCAAGCAGGTGGCGGTAATAATCGACATTGTCATCCTGGTGGGTCATCGAAAGGATGATTCCCTCGACCATGTTGTCTTCGAGCATCCGGAGGTTGCGGCGTTCGATCTCACTCGACCCGCTGGACTGGGTGATCAGCACGCGGAACCCATACTCTTCGGTGACGTTCTGTATCTCGGCGATGATGCGCGGGAAAAACGACCCCGTGAAACCCGGCACGACGATACCAATAGTCTTAGTCCGGCGGCTCAACAGGCTCAGTGCACTCGGATTGGGCTTGTAATGGAGTTTCTCAGCCATTTCCAACACGGCTTTCCGCGTCTCGGGATTCACGTCGAAACGGTCGGCAAGGGCACGCGACACGGTCGATTTGGATATGTTTAGGGCATTGGCGATATCCTTGATGGTAACGTGTCTCTGCATAGGCTTCAAAACGGATTGATGGAGTATTTACGACGAAGTTAAACATTTTACACTGTTTCTCCAAAAACGACAAAAATAGGACTATCTTTGTTATTTCAGATTTCCCGGATTTGCAAACGCTCGACTACATCACCATCCTCCTCCTCCTGGTCGGGATTTTCGTCGCCGGAAGCCTCTTTTTCGGCTCCGGACACAACCTGCGCAACTTTTTCGCAGGCGGAGGTAACATTCCATGGTGGATCGGGGGCCTGTCGCTCTTCATGAGCTTTTTCTCGGCGGGAACCTTCGTCGTATGGGGTTCGATCGCCTACACCGAGGGGTGGACCGCCATTACGATCCAATGGATGATGGCTGCAGGCGGGATAATCGCCGGGCTGCTGATCGCTCCCCGTTGGAACCGCACAGGCTGCCTCACGGCTGCCGAATACATCATGCGGCGGTTCGGAGCCCGGATACAGAAGTTCTACACCGCGCTGTTCCTCGCCATCTCGCTCTTCTCGACGGGCACATTCCTCTACTCCATCGCCCGCATCGTCGAAACAGCCGTCGGCATCTCCTTCACCACAAGTATCCTGGTCCTCGGCCTGCTCTGCATCCTCTACGTCGCCATCGGCGGCTTCCGTGCCGTCGTGGTGACCGACGTACTCCAGTTCCTGATCCTCACCGCCGCCGTAATCATCATCCTGCCACTCGCCTCCGGGCGAATCGGAGGCATCGACACGTTCTTCCGGCAGGCTCCCGAAGGATTCTTCCGCCCCGCAGCCGGGGAATACACATGGGGCTTCATGCTCGCTTCGCTGCTCTGCAACATCTCCTCGCTGGGCGGCAACTGGGCTTTTGTCCAGCGCTACACGAGCGTCAGTACCCCCGCCGATGCCCGCAAGTCCGGGCTGCTGTTCGGCGCCCTCTATCTGGTGTGCCCCGTCATCTGGATGTTGCCGCCGATGCTCTTCCGGCTCCACGCCCCCTCGCTCACGGGTTTCGGGAGCGAAAATGCGTACCTGCTGATGTGCCGCGAAGTGTTGCCGCCGGGACTGCTGGGACTGATGCTCGGCGGAATGATCTTCGCCACGCTCAGTTCGTTCAACACCATCCTGAATACCTCGGCCAGCGTCGTCACCAACGACCTGCTCAAACCCCTGCTGCACCGCTTTCCCGAACGGACACTGATGCGCGCTGCACGCCTCTCGACCATTGTCTTCGGCATGCTGGCCATCACTTTCGCGCTTTTCATCCCCCGCTGCGGGGGCATCGTCAATGTCGTAATCAGCATCGGCGCCATGACCGGAGCCCCGATGTGCCTGCCTGTCGTCTGGTCGCTCTTTTCGCGCAACCTCTCCGGTCGCGCGGTACTCGGGACGACGCTCACAGCCCTGGGGATCAACCTCCTCTTCAAATTTGCTGTTCCACTATTCACCGGATTTTCACTCTCCCGGGCCAGGGAGATGACCCTCGGCGTACTGGGTTCTGTTGTCATCCTCACAGTCTGCGAAATCTACCACCGTTTCAGCAAGGCCACCGCGCCATCCCTGATACCGCAAAAGTCCGCCATCCCCGGCAACGGATCTTCCGCCCGAAACAACCGCTTCAGTCTGAAGGTGATCGGCGTCGGCGCCATGCTTTCGGGAGTACTGGTCTCAGCGCTCGGCATCCCAGCCCTCACCGTCAGCTTCTTCCCACTGGGCATCGGCGTACTACTACTGGCCACAGGGCTGTGGCTCTACCTGCCCAACCGCAGGATTTAACTTCCGACCGCCTTTATCTGCCGCCCCACCGTCTTGTTTTCCACAGGAACCGGGGCTTTTTACTGCGTATTCTTAAATTATTTTGCTATTTTTGCCTATTGTAAACTTTTAAATCAAAGCCATGACACTCAACGAATACCAGCAGCACGCCCTCGAAACGGCGATTTACCCCGACGACCGCCGCATCATCTACCCCACGCTCGGACTCACGGGCGAGGCGGGCGAAGTGGCCGACAAGGTCAAAAAAGTGATCCGCGACGCCCACGAGGAGTTCACCCCCGAGAAGAAACTCGAAATCGTCAAGGAGATCGGCGACGTGCTGTGGTACTGCGCTACCCTCGCGCGCGACCTGGGCTACGAACTCGACGACGTGGCGCAGATGAACGTCGACAAGCTCCGCTCGCGCATGCAGCGCAACCACCTCACAGGCAGCGGCGACAACCGGTAATCCAATCAAAAACGCATATACATGGAACAGGAAAAAATCCAGACTTCGCTGCCCGAAAACGCCTATCGCGAACTCAAGCCGGGCGAAGAGTACGTTCCCGTGATGCCCGCCTCGTCGAATCCGAAGGAGGTGACGCCCTATTCGGTCACGATGGGCATCATCATGGCCATCGTCTTCTCGGCCGCCGCGGCATTCCTCGGCCTCAAGGTCGGACAGGTCTTCGAAGCGGCCATCCCCATCGCCATCATCGCCGTGGGCATGGGATCGGTCCTGGGCAAGAAGAACATGCTGGGCCAGAACGTCATCATCCAGTCGATCGGCGCCTCGTCGGGCGTGATCGTCGCCGGAGCCATCTTCACCCTCCCGGCGCTCTACATCCTGGGACTCGACGCCGCTTTCTGGCAGGTGTTCCTCTCGTCGCTCTTCGGCGGCCTGCTGGGCATCGTGCTGCTCATCCCCTTCCGCAAATACTTCGTCAAGGAGATGCACGGCAAATACCCCTTCCCCGAGGCCACGGCGACCACCGAGGTCCTCGTATCGGGCGAGAAGGGCGGCAACCAGGCCAAACTGCTGGCCGTCGCGGGCCTCGTGGGCGGACTCTACGACTTCGTGGTCGGCACGTTCGGCCTCTGGACCGAATCGATCTCGACGCGCATCTGCGAATGGGGCAACGTCGCCGCCGATAAGTTCAAGGTGGTCTTCTCACTCAACACCTCGGCCGCCGTGCTGGGCCTGGGCTATATCATCGGCCTGAAATACGCCATGATCATCACCGCCGGCTCGTGCCTCGTGTGGTTCATCCTCGTCCCGATGGTCGGTTCGCTGGCCGATGCGGTCGACCCCGCCGCGATGATCTCGCTCCTGGGCGTCACGCGGGCCGACATCCTCGCCAACCCGCAGTCGATCTTCACGGCTGAAAACCTCTTCGCCTTCATCGGCAAGCCCATTGGTATCGGCGGCATCGCCATGGCGGGTATCATCGGCATCATCCGCCAGTCAAAAATCATCCGTCAGGCCGTGGGCCTCGCAGTCTCGGAATTCGGAGGCGGCAAAAGCGCCGTGACGGCTCCCGAGCGCACGCAGCGCGACATCTCGATGAAGCGCATCCTCACCATCCTGATCGCTACGCTGATTTCGATCTTTGTCTTCTTCCACTTCGGGCTGCTCGACGGCTGGGTACAGTCCGTCACCGCCATCCTCATCGTCTTCGTCATCGCGTTCCTCTTCACGACCGTTGCGGCCAACGCCATCGCCATTGTGGGTACGAACCCCGTTTCGGGCATGACGCTGATGACGCTGATCCTCTCGTCGCTGGTGCTCGTGAGCGTCGGCCTGAGCGGCACGACGGGCATGACCGCCGCGCTGGTGATCGGCGGCGTGGTCTGCACGGCCCTCTCAATGGCCGGCGGCTTCATCACCGACCTCAAGATCGGCTACTGGCTCGGCACGACCCCCAAGAAACAGGAGGCGTGGAAATTCCTCGGCACGTTCGTTGCTGCGGCCACCGTGGCCGGGGTGATGATCATCCTCAACAAATCCTACGGATTCGTGGGCGAAGGGGCGCTGGTCGCTCCGCAGGCCAACGCCATGGCGGCTGTCATCCAGCCCCTGATGACCGGCGGCCAAACCCCTTGGATGCTCTACTTCTGCGGCGCAGCGCTGGCGCTGGTGCTGACCTCGATCGGCGTTCCGGCCCTCGCATTCGCACTGGGTATGTTCATCCCGATGGAACTGAACGCCCCGCTGGTCATGGGCGGACTGGTAGCCTGGTTCGTCTCGAACCGCTCGAAGGACGAGGGGCTGAACAAGGCCCGCTTCGACCGCGGTACGCTGATCGCCTCGGGCTTCATCGCCGGCGGAGCGCTGATGGGCGTGGTGAGCGCCATCCTGAAGTTCGTCGGCGTCGACTGGTTCCTTTCCGGCTGGGCTTCGTCGAACGCCGCCGAATGGACCGGCCTTGTGATGTACCTCGTGCTGATCGGCTACTTCGCATGGCATACCCTGCGGGCTAAAAAAGAAGAAAATTGAAAATGGAAAGTTGAAAGTTGAAAATAAAAAATGCAATAGCTGTTGCTTTCGACTTTTCACGTCAAACTTTACACTTTCAACTCTCAAGTTTAAACTTTACAAACCATGGAACTCAAAGAACGTTTTCTGAAATACGTCTCTTACGACACCCAGTCGTCGGAGGAGAGCGACACATTCCCCTCGACCGAAAAACAGAAGGTCCTGCTCGCGGCCCTGCGCGACGAGATGACGACGCTCGGCATGACCGAGGTCACGATGGACCAGTATGGCTATGTGATGGGTACAATCCCCGCCTCGAAAGGGTGCGAGAACGCGCCCGTCATCGGCTTCATCTCCCATGTGGACACCTCGCCCGACATGAGCGGCAAGGACATCAAACCCCACGTGATCGAGGAGTACGACGGCCTCGACATCCAGCTCAACGGCCAGCTTACGATGCGGGTTGCGGATTTTCCCGAGCTGGCCTTCTTCAAGGGCCATACGCTCATCCACACCGACGGCACCACGCTGCTGGGCGCCGACGACAAGGCGGGCGTCGCCGAGATCATGACCGCTGCGGAATACCTGCTGGGACACCCCGAGGTGAAACACGGCAAAATCCGCATCGGCTTCACGCCCGACGAGGAGGTGGGCCGCGGCGTCGATTTCTTCGACGTGAAAGCCTTCGGCGCCGACTTTGCCTATACGGTCGACGGCGGCATGGAGGGCGAACTGGAATATGAAAACTTCAACGCTGCAAGCGCAAAGATCGAAATTCAGGGCCGCAACGTCCATCCGGGCTACGCCAAGAACAAGATGATCAACGCCATCGACGTCGCGTGCGAGTTGCAGGGGCTGTTGCCCGCCTCGGAACGCCCGCAGTTCACCGAAGGCTACGAAGGATTCTACCACTGCGTCGGGCTGAACGGCACGGTTGAGAACGCCTCGATCAGCTACATCATCCGCGACCACGACGCCGACAAGTTCGAGCAGAAGAAGGTCTTCATGTGGGCGTGCGTCGACCTGCTGAAGAAAAAATACGGCGACGACGTGCTGACACTCACGCTCAAAGACCAGTATTTCAACATGCGCAAAATGGTTGAACCACACCCGCAGGTGATCGACAAGGCCATCCGGGCGATGGAGATGGCCGACGTGAAACCCCTCGTGCGGCCCATCCGCGGCGGCACGGACGGCGCGCGCCTCTCGTTCATGGGCCTGCCGTGCCCCAACCTCTTCACCGGCGGCATGAACTTCCACGGCAAATTCGAATACTGCTCGCTCACAACGATGCACAAGGCCCAGCAGGTGATCCTGAACCTGGCGCAGTTGTGGTGCAAATAAATAATTGAGGCTTGTCCATCCGCATTCCGGCGAAATCCCGGGTGCGTCGCGACAAGCCCCCGCCTGAGGCGGGGTTTGGGGGTGGGTCAGATTTGTAAACGCGGCGGTACGCCGCGATAATGCCCAACGACAGAACTCCACCGACAGACAAACGGCAACAATAACCAAAGGATTTATGGACAATTTCGGTTTTCTGAAGGTAGCGGCGGCCATTCCGCACGTACGGGTCGCCGACTGCGACTATAACACCGAGCGCATGGCGGCGATGGCCGAGGAGGCTGCCCGGCGGGGCGTCGAGATCGTGGCATTCCCCGAACTGGGCGTCACCGCCTACACCTGCGGCGACCTCGTGTTACAGCCGACGCTGCTCAATGCGGCCGACGAGGCGCTGGAACGCCTCGTGCGCGCCACGCGCAAACTGCCCCTCACGCTGATTGCGGGCGCACCGCTGCGCCACGGGTCGACGCTCTACAACTGCGCCGTGGTCTTTACGCAAGGGCGTGTGCTGGGCGTGGTTCCCAAGACCCATATCCCCGACTACGGGGAGTTCTACGAAAACCGCTGGTTCGCATCGGGCGCCGGGATTTCCGAGGAACACATCATCGTCGCCGGCCAGCAGGCCGACTTCGGCGCCGACCTCACGTTCGAGGTCAACGGCACGGAATTCGGCATCGAGATCTGCGAAGACCTCTGGACCGCCGTGCCGCCCTCGTCGCAACTGGCGCTCAACGGGGCGAAGGTGATCTTCAACCTCTCGGCCTCGCCCGAATCGGTCGGCAAGCACGCCTACCTGCGGCAGCTCGTGGCCCAGCAATCGGCCCGCGCGATCGCGGCTTACGTCTACTGCTCAGCAGGCTTCGGCGAATCCTCCACCGACCTCGTGTTCGCCGGCAACGGCTTCATCGCCGAAAACGGCTCCGTGTTGCGCGAATCCGCACGTTTCTCGCCCGAAGAACAACTCGTCGTGGCCGATGTGGACATCGAGCGACTGGAGTTCGAACGCCGCCGCAACACCTCGTTCCGCGCCAACGAAGGAGCCACCGAAAACACCGTCATCGAGATGGAGATTCCCGAAGGGCTCCGCGGTCTGGTGCTCGACCGCGACATCGACCCGATGCCCTTCGTTCCCAAGGACGAAGCGGACCGGAGCGAACGCTGCGAGGAGATTTTCCAGATCCAGTCGCACGGACTGGCCCAGCGGCTGGCCCATACCCGTGCCGAAAAGGCCGTCATCGGCATCTCCGGCGGACTGGATTCGACCCTGGCGCTGCTCGTCACGGCGCGCACGTTCGACAAACTCCAACTCGACCGCTCGGGCATCATCGGAATCACGATGCCCGGACTCGGCACCACTGACCGCACCTATAACAATGCACTCGAACTGATGCGCGGGCTGGGCGTGACGATCCGCGAAATCCCGATCCGCGACGCCTGCACCCAGCATTTCAAGGATATCGGCCTCGACCCCGCTGACCGCTCGGCGGCTTACGAGAACGCCCAGGCGCGCGAACGCACGCAAATCCTGATGGACATAGCCAACATGGAGTGCGGCCTCGTGGTCGGTACGGGCGACCTCTCGGAACTGGCGCTGGGCTGGGCCACCTACAACGGCGATCAGATGTCGATGTACGGCGTCAACGCCTCGGTTCCCAAGACTCTCGTGCGCCACCTCGTCAAGTGGGCCGCCCATACGGAGAAGGACGCCGCGACGCGCGCCACGCTGCTCGACATCATCGACACGCCCGTCAGCCCCGAACTGCTCCCGGCAGATGCCGAAGGGAAAATCGCGCAGAAGACCGAGGACCTCGTGGGTCCCTACGAACTCCACGATTTCTTCCTCTACAACTTTCTGCGCGCAGGATACGGCCCGGCGAAAATCCTGCTGCTAGCCGAACAGGCCTTCGACGGAAGCTACGACCGCGCCACGATCCTCAAATGGCTCACGGTCTTCTTCCGCCGCTTCTTCACCCAGCAATTCAAACGTTCGGCCATGCCCGACGGCCCGAAGGTGGGTTCGGTAGCCCTCTCGCCCCGCGGCGACTGGCGCATGCCCTCCGACGCCTCGGCAGCGGCATGGCTGCGCGAACTGGAATCGTTGTAACTTATGGATATGACGTGAAAGCAATGACCGGAATCGTACTTGCTCTTTTCATCATCATCGCCGCCCTTAGAGTCGCGAACATCATTAAAGAGCGGCCAAGAGTCAACCGAATAAGGATCGAACCGCGGAAAGCAGGTTACAGCAGAACTGACGCCGTAAATTTCGTAAAACGTCTTGAAGAACTCGGCTATTTCAAATACGCCGCACCTTCGGACGTAGAACCGCTAAAGCAGGACTTGGTCGATTATCACAGTCCGGACGGCGGGCTGACAAGCATCTACGACGACGAAACAGACACGCCCAAAGATTACAGGTGTTATCTCTGCGACGGCGAAGAGGTTTATGAAGAGGGTGGCATAATCAAGTTATTGACGAAGTTGCAACCGACATTCGACAAACTCGGCTTCAAATGCGAGATAACCGGCCACTTCGAAGAATGGGACTGTGAAAACGACTGGCTCGATCACCGGATCACCATCAACGGAACGGAATATGTGCTTTTCAAGAACTTTACCGGAATAGGCTGGGGCGAAGCGTTGGCACGAATAGCCATGATCCTAAACCGGGAATTGGAGAAACAGGGTAAAGATGAAAGAACATACCTGGCAATGGGCGGCAACGATAGTTGTTTCATATTCCTCACCGAAGAGCTTTACCGATATATTTATTCGATCTACAAAAATCCAGACTACAAACCGCTCGAACCGGACGAATGGGTAAAAGTGATGGGCGTGGAACCGATGCACTACGACTAAAACACAAATAAACGAAATGATTTCAAACTTGAAACGAATACTGATCCTTCTCACGCTGCTGGTCATCGGCTCCTCTGCCGCAGCCCAGGACTGGAAAGAGGCCCTGAAAAAGGCTGCCACGGCTGCTGCTGACAAAGCCACCGACGGTAAACTGACCCAATACGCCCTCGCCGGAACCTGGAACTATACAGGTCCGGGCGTCAAGTTCGAAGGCAACGACATCGCCTCGGAGGTCGGCGGTGCAGCACTCGAAACCGCCGTCGTCAAGCAACTCGAAAAAGCCTATGCCAAGGCCGGCATCCAGCCGGGTGCGGGCACGTTCACCTTCGGCAAGGACGACGACACCTTCACCGCGACGCTCAGCACCCACACCCTCACGGGAACCTACGAGTACGACGCCCCGACGCATGTCGTGACGCTCCATTTCGCCAAGGGCAAGTTGAACCTGGGATCGGTTCCCGGCCACGCCTATATCAGCGGGCAGGAACTGGTGCTGGTCTTTCCGGTCACCAAACTCGTCGAGGTCGTGACGGCGCTCGGCAGCAAGGTTTCCTACTTTTCGACCGTCACCGCGCTGCTGTCGAAATACAAGAACGTCTACGTCGGTTTCGCTTTTTCGAAATAATCGGGGCTTTCCGACGAAAAAAACAGAAAAAAAATTAAAAAAAATTTCAATGACGGATTTACTGCAAATCCGTCATTTTTCGTTACGGATTTTTATTCCCAAAACCCAACCGCCCCGCAGACAGTAAGCAAATGCGCGACCCTCGTAAATAAAATATTTTACGAAATTCTTAAAGAAGTTGCAAAACTCCGATAAATGTTCTATTTTTAGGGGCGAGAAATAACATAAACCCCTCAAAATCGAATCGCTTATGAACGAACAAGCCCAACAGTACGTCGATGATTTTATGGCCCGGTTGATTACGCGTAATCCCGGAGAGCCCGAATTCCATCAGGCCGTCCGCGAGGTGGCCGAGTCGCTGGCGCCCCACATCGTGGCCAGCCCCGTCCTTCAGAAAATGAAGGTGCTGGAACGCATTGCCGAACCCGAGCGCGTGATCATATTCCGCGTACCGTGGCTCAACGACAAAGGCGAAATCGAAATCAACCGCGGTTACCGCATCCAGATGAACAGCGCCATCGGTCCTTATAAGGGAGGTATCCGCTTCCACCCCTCGGTCAACCTCTCGATCCTCAAGTTCCTGGCCTTCGAACAGACCTTTAAGAACAGCCTCACGACGCTCCCGATGGGCGGCGGCAAGGGCGGTTCGGATTTCAACCCCAAAGGCAAGTCGGATAACGAGGTGATGAAATTCTGCCAGTCGTTCATGACCGAGCTGCAGCGCCACATCGGTCAGGACACCGACGTTCCGGCAGGCGACATCGGCGTCGGCGGCCGCGAAATCGGCTTCATGTTCGGCCAGTACAAGCGCCTGCGCGACGAGTTCACCGGCACGCTCACCGGCAAGGGCCGCGACTGGGGCGGCAGCCCGCTGCGCCCCGAAGCCACGGGCTACGGAACCTGCTACTTCGCACAGGAAATGCTCGCCATGCGCGGGGATTCGTTCAAGGGCAAGACCGTCTGCATCTCCGGCTCGGGCAACGTCGCCCAGTATGCCTGCCAGAAGGCTACCGAACTGGGCGCCAAGGTCGTGACGCTCTCCGACTCGTCGGGCTACATCCACGATCCCGAAGGCATCAGCCCCGAGAAACTGGAATACGTCATGGAGTTGAAGAACATCTTCCGCGGTCGTATCAAGGAATACGCTGACAAGTATCCGTCGGCAACCTACTACCCCGGCGCGCGTCCCTGGAGCGTGAAGTGCGACATCGCCATGCCCTGCGCCACGCAGAACGAGCTGAACGGCGACGAAGCGCAGGCTCTGGTCGACAACGGCTGCATGTGCGTGGCCGAAGGCGCCAACATGCCCTCGACACCCGACGCCATCCGCATCTTCCAGCAGAACAAACTGCTCTATGCCCCGGGCAAGGCCGCCAATGCCGGCGGTGTGGCCACCTCGGGCCTCGAAATGACCCAGAACTCGATGCGCCTCACCTGGTCGCCCGAAGAGGTCGATGCCAAGCTGAAGTCCATCATGCAGAATATCCACGCTGTCTGCGTACAGTACGGAACCCAGCCCGACGGCTATATCAACTACGTCGTGGGCGCCAACATCGGCGGCTTCATGAAGGTAGCCAACGCCATGCTGGCCCAGGGCTGCGTTTAGCCTGCGGCGAAAGCCTAAAAAAACGGTCGGGGATAACTCCGACCGTTTTTTGTCTATCTACGGAAATTCACAGGAAGAGTACCGCAAGGATCGCTACGGCAAAGCCGCCGCAAAATCCGGCCAGCACCTGCCGGCCATTGTGGCATCCGAGGTAGAGGCGTGCCGAAGCGAGCGCCCCGGCGCAGAGGATCGTGACCATGAGGGGCACCAGCATGTTGCCCACGCCGACGACGTTCATCACCACGAGCAGCGCCACGACGGCCCCCATACCCGTCAGGTGGAGGCTGATCTTCCAGTAGAACGACACCACGAGGCACAGCACCTCGCAGCAGGCCGCGGCGATCATGAACTTACGCAGGAAGATTGCCGAAGGGATTTTCGCGATGGTAATGGCGCATAGCACGTAGCAGATGGCCCCGACGAGCAGCGGCAGGAAGCGTTCCTTCCGGTCGTCGACCCGGTAGTCGGAGATACGGCCCAGCGAGCGCAGCACGCCGAGCGACAGGATCGGGATGATGATCGCATAGAGCGCCACCACCCACAGCAGGTAAAACTTCACGTTGGGAGGATAGTGCGAAAAGGTCGTCATCGTCAGCATCACCACCATCAGGTAGATGGGCAGCAGGAATGGGTGCAGGACCCAGGATATGCCGGTCGAAAGTTTCGTGTAATTCATGCGTTCCATTTATATGCGTAATCCCTTGCGATCTTCCGGGCAAAAACCCGGATGCGTCGCGACAACTCCCCGCCCAAGGCGAGGGTTTGGGGGTGGATCCGATTTGTAAACGACGCCAAAGGCGGCGATAACAGCCGCAGACAGCGTTCCGACCGGCCCCCTCTATATTTGCTTCCGCAAGCGCGCTACGGGTATGCCCAGCATTTCGCGGTACTTGGCCACGGTACGCCGGGCAATGCGGTAGCCCTTCGAATTGAGGATGTCCATCAGCGTCTCGTCCGTCAGCGGGCGGCGCTTATCTTCCTCGTCGATGCACTGTTGCAGGATGTTCTTAATTTCGTAGCTCGACACCTCTTCGCCCGAATCGGTCTGCATAGCCTCCGAGAAGAGCGATTTCAGGAGGATGATTCCGAACTGCGTCTGCACATATTTGCTGTTCACGACGCGCGAAATGGTCGACACGTCGAGTCCCGTGCGGTCGGCGATGTCCTTGAGGATCATCGGGCGCAGTTACGACTTGTCGCCGTCCTTGAAATACTCCTGCTGGTAGTCCAGGATGGTCTGCATCGTGCGCATCAGCGTATCGTGCCGCTGTTTGATGGCCGAAATGAACCACTTTGCGGAGTCGATCTTGTTCTTCACGAACTGGATGGCCTCCTTATCCTTCTCCTTGACCAGTCCGTCTGCCCCCACCATCTCGCGGATCATCTCCATATAGCGGCGGTTGACGCGCACTTCGGGGACGTTGTAGGAGTTGAGCGAGAGATTGAACCGCCCGTCCTGGTAGTCGAGGATGAAATCGGGAATGATGTAAGGCGTGGTATCCATACCGCCGCCGGCGTAAAGATTGCCGGGCTTGGGCGACAGGTGCCGGATCTCGGCGATCGCATCGCGGAAATCGTCCTCGGAGATTTGCAGCCGCGCCATCAGTTTCTCGTAGTGCTTCTTGACGAATTCGTCGAAGTAGTTGGTGAGAATCTTTTTGGCCAGCCGCCGCGAACGGGTGTTGATCGGCATCTGGGCCATCTGCAACAGCAGGCATTCGCGCAGGTCACGGGCCCCGATACCCGCAGGTTCGAGTTCGTGGATGATTCCGAGCAGGTGCTCCAGCTCCTCGGCCGTCGTTTCGAGGCCCATCGTGAAGGCGATGTCGTCGGCCACGGACTCCAGGTCGCGGCGCAGGTAACCGTCCTCGTCGATGCTGCCAATCAGGTAGACCGCCAGCCGCATGTCGCGTTCGGGAAGGTTGCGGTAGCCCAGTTGTTCGATGAGGTATTCCTGCATCGAACGCCCCTCGGTCAGGTAGACCGGACGCTGCTTGTCGTCCTTCGAAAAATTGTTGATCCGACTTTTATACGACGGCGTGTCGTCTTCACGGAGGTATTCGTCAACGGAAATCTGCTGGGGCTGCTGCTCCTCGTCCTCCGTCGAACGCTCCTCCTCTTCCAGCACGATATTGTCTTCGATCTCCTGTTTGATACGCTGTTCGAGCTGCACGGTGGGCAGTTCCAGCAGCTTGATCATCTGGATTTGCTGCGGAGAGAGCTTCTGCTGAAGCGAAAGTACCTGTTTCTGATTAATAGCCATATTGGGTCCAAATTAAGAATTACAGCATTCTAATTTGGTCTCTTCATCATTCGGGTTTGGTTTCTTCTTAAAAATCAGCGTGCTGAGGTGTACGCGGGAACGGCTGCACGTCACGGATGTTGGTCATGCCCGTCACGAAAAGCAGCAGTCGGTCGAAGCCCAGGCCGAAGCCCGAGTGGGGAGCAGATCCCCAGCGGCGGGTGTCGAGATACCACCAAAGCTCCTTCTCGCTCATGCCTAATTCGGTAACTCGTGCATGAAGTTTGCCATAGTCGGCCTCACGCTCCGAACCGCCGATGATCTCGCCGATTCCGGGGAACAATACGTCCATAGCGCGTACCGTCTTGCCGTCGTCGTTCTGCTTCATGTAGAACGCCTTGATGTCCTTCGGGTAGTTGATCAGGATGACCGGGCGCTTGAAGTGCTCCTCCACGAGGTAGCGCTCGTGCTCGGACTGCAGGTCGGCCCCCCAGTCGCAGGGGAATTCGAACTTGCGGCCCGAAGCCTTCAGGATCTCGATGCCCTCGGTGTAGTCGAGGCGCTTGAAATCGTTATTCAGCACGAAGTTGAGGCGATCCAACAGCCCCTTGTCCCACATCTTGTTCATGAATTCGAGGTCCTCCATGCAGTTGTCCAGCGCATACCGGATAAGGTATTTGAGGAAGTCCTCGGCCAGCTCCATGTTGTCCTCCAGTTCGTAGAAGGCCGCCTCGGGCTCGATCATCCAGAATTCCGACGCATGGCGCGGGGTGTTCGAATTTTCGGCACGGAACGTGGGACCGAAGGTGTAGATGCGGCCCAGCGACAGTGCGCCCAGCTCGCCTTCGAGCTGGCCCGACACGGTCAGGTTGCACGACTTGCCGAAGAAGTCCTGCGCATAGTCGACCTTGCCCTCCTCAGTCCGGGGAGGGTTGTTCAGGTCGAGCGTCGTCACCTGGAACATCGCTCCGGCGCCTTCGCAGTCCGAAGCGGTAATGATCGGGGTATGGAAGTAGTAAAAACCGTTTTTGTTGAAATATTCGTGGATGGCATAGGCCATGGCGTGACGGATGCGGAGCACCGCCCCGAAGGTGTTGGTGCGCGGACGCAGATAGGCGATTTCGCGCAGGAACTCCAGCGAGTGGCCCTTCTTCTGCAGGGGGTATGTTTCCGGGTCGGCCGTGCCGTAAATCTCGATCTTTTCGGCCTGCACCTCGACGCCCTGGCCCGAGCCCGGGGAGGCGACCAGACGGCCGTCGACGCGAATGCAGGCCCCCGTAGTCACGGGTTTGAGCTGCTCTTCGGAGATTTTGGCCAGATCGACCACTACCTGTATATTACCTACGCACGACCCGTCGTTGAGGGCGATGAACGCCACATTCTTGTTTCCGCGCTTGGTGCGCACCCAGCCTTTGACGACGACATCGGTATCGACAGCGCCCGACTTCAGAATTTCTACGATTCTCTGCGTTTTCATATCTTGATTATGTCTGTTTTTTCAGGGGTTTTATCTGAATTGACAAAGTTAGCGATTATTTGTGATTTGTCAAAAAAAAAGTACCTTTGTCCGAGTCATACACCCCTGTAAACCATGAAACGAACGATATTGACGGCTGCGCTGGCAGCCTGCACACTCTCTGCGGCGGCGCAGATGGAGGAGAGGAATCCGGTCCCGATGGCAGCCGCAGGGGGCCGCGTTTACCGCACGGAAGTAGTTCCCTACGATGCACGCCACGACGCCGAGGCCCGCAACCGCGAGGCCGGAGGCTACTGGAAGGCCTTTAATCCCGAAGTGGTGGCGGCAGGCGACGCCATGTCGATCGTGGGACAGACCGTCGACATTCCCTACGTCTGGACCGACGGCGACGTGTACCTGCATCTCGAAAACACCCGTTCGGCCTACACGCTGTGGGTCAACGACCAGGTCGTGGCCGAGGTCGAGGATTCCGCAACGCCCGCCGAATTCGAACTTACGCCCTACATCCGCCAGGGCGAAAACTCGCTGAAACTGATGCTGCGCAACGCTTCGGCCGAGCAGCTCAACGCCATTCCCGCCAAGCGCAAACCCTTCGAGAACAGCTACCTCTACTACCAGAACAAACGCGCTATCGGCGACTTCGAAATCGCACTCGTGCCCGACTCGACCCGCAAGTTCGGCGTACTGGACCTGGCGATCGTGGTGCGGAACGCCTACAACTACGAAGAGCCGGTCACCGTCGGCTACGACATCTACTCGCCGCAGGGCAAACTGCTCGAATTCAACATGACCGAGATCACGATCCCAGGTCGTTCGACCGACACGGTGCGTTTCAACCCCTTCATCTACCACACCTACGAAAACAAGTGGGAGGCCGGGAGCAAAACGCCGCCGCTCTACAAGGTGATGCTTTTCACGCGCCGCAACGGGGTTTATAAAGAGTATATGCCGATGAAGATTGGCTTCGGGAAGACCGAACTCATCGACGGACGCATCATGCGGCTGGGCAGGGAGATCAAACCCGTCAAGGCCGAATACAACGCCGCAGCCGACCGCAAAACGACCCTCGCGGAGCTCAAGGCCCTGAAAGCCGCCGGCAAGAACACGATTTGCCCGGATTATCCCCAGCCGGGATGGTTCTACGAACTGTGCGACGAGCTGGGGCTTTACGTCATCGACCGGGCCAACATCAATGCCCCGGAGCGGAGCGGCGACCGCACGGTCGGGGGCACGCCTTCGAACGATCCGAAACTCGTCGGCGACTACCTCGAACGCGTGAAGGCGATGTACTACCGTTCGCGCAATTTCACCTGCGTCATCGCCTATGAACTGGGTGGTCCCTCGGGCAACGGCTACAACATGTACAAAGCCTACGAATGGCTCAAATCGGTCGAGAAGTCGCGTCCGGTGATTTATGCCGATGCCGACGGCGAGTGGAATTCGGATTTGTAGCCATCCCGACATAAGCAGGTAAAGACCAATACATTACACAGCATCGGCCGGCAGACAAAAAGCTGCCGGTCGATTTTTTTTATCATTTTGTCACCCCGTTGTGTTCGATCTTTGAAAAAATCTTTCATATCTTTGATCACGACCATTGACGGCAACGACCGCATCACGAACCACACAAACAGCGTCCGATGAAGTTCATTTTCAGCAGGCAGCAAAGCGACAGCGAGTTGATCTCAGCGATCATCCGGGGCGATGTGAACGCCTACGAGCAACTCTTCGTGCGCTACTACCCCACGCTGCTGCACTTCATACGCGGCATGCTCAAGGACGACCACATGTCGGAGGACATCGCCCAGAACATCTTCATGAAGCTGTGGATTCACCGCGAGAAGCTCGACAGTACGCAGTCGATCAAAAACTACCTGTTCGTACTGGCCAAACACGAAATCTACAATATATTCAAAGCCAAGCGCACCACCATGCTCTCGCTGCTGCCCCAGTTGAGCGACCGCGACGTTACGGACCTCGCAGGCTCGGCAGAAGAACAATATAACTACACGGAACTGAATGCGCTGCTGATGCAGGGCATCTCGAAAATGCCGCCCCAGCGGCAGCTGATTTTCCGCATGAGCCGTTACGAGCACCTCTCCAACCGCGAAATCGCCGAGCGCCTGGGACTCTCGGTGCGCACCGTCGACAAGCACATCGAGCTGGCTTTAAAGGACCTTCACAGCACGCTCTGTTGATTTTTCCGATTTTTTTTACTTTTTTTGTAGTTCCGGTTACGTAACCGGGGCCGCACGGTTGTTCTTTATACAGCAGGATGACCGGAGGAAGGCTCCGCATCCGGCGGCGAACAGAGAAAAGGACCTATGACCAAGTTAAACGAATATTTCGACAACGAACTCTCCGCGCAGGAGCAGCTCGAAGTGCAGATGTGGCTCGCGGAGCACGGGGGCAACCCCGACTCGGAGGCACAGCTGGCCGAACTTTTCGACAGCATGCACGTCGAAGACGATACGGCAGCCCGTGCAGCTTTCGGACGCGTCGCCCACCGGCTCGGGATCGCCGGAGGGCAGAAGCCCGCAGCCTCGCGCCGTGCACGTATCGTCGCATGGAGCCAGCGCATCGCCGCCGTGCTCGTCATTCCGCTGCTGTGCGCCGTCTGGCTGCTCTACGC
>JAEZTA010000021.1 GCA_023443765.1 Bacteroidota bacterium
GTTCTGGATCGGCGCATCCGTTATTCCAGCGTTCGGGCGTCCTTGAAGTAGATGTCCAGCAATTCCTTCGCGGCGATGAACGACGAAATCCGGTCTTCCAGCACGCGTTTTTCGTACTCCCCGATACGGGCCTCCACAGCCGGGTCGCGGTAGAAACTGTTGCGCAGCACCTCGTTGATCGACTCGTACATCCAGTATTTGTTCTGGCGGTTGCGGTTGTGCTGGAAATAGCCGTTTTTCTGAATGTGGTCGAGATACTCCTCCACACCCTTCCAAACCTCTTCCAGTCCCGTTTTGGTCACTGCCGACGAGGTGTAAACCTTGGGCCGCCAGCCCGATTCGGGCATCGGGAAGAGCCTCAGCGCGCCCTGAAACTGCGTCTGCGCCAACTCCGCCTTGTGGATGTTCTCGCCGTCGGCCTTGGTGATGACCATCAGGTCGGCCATCTCCATGATGCCGCGCTTGATGCCCTGCAACTCGTCGCCTGCGCCCGAAATCTGCAACAGCATAAAGAGGTCGACCATTGAATGTACGGCCGTCTCCGACTGCCCGACGCCGACCGTCTCGATGAATACCACGTCGAATCCCGCAGCCTCGCACAGCACGATCGTCTCGCGCGTCTTGCGGGCTACGCCGCCCAGCGATCCCGCCGAAGGGGAGGGGCGCACAAAGACCGAGGGGTTGTTGCAGATGCTTTCCATGCGGGTTTTGTCGCCGAGGATCGAGCCGCCGCTGCGCTCCGACGAGGGGTCGATGGCCAGCACGGCCAATTTGTGCCGCAGCCCGACGACCATGTTGCCGATGGCCTCGATGAAGGTCGATTTTCCAGCTCCCGGAACGCCCGTGATGCCGATGCGGACCGACTTCCCGGCGTGAGGCAGGCAGGCTTCGATGATCTCCTGCGCCTGCGCATAATGCTCGGGGTTGTTTGATTCGACGAGCGTGATGGCCTGCGAGAGGATGGTAATGTTGCCCGCGAGGATGCCTGAGACATACTCTTCGGTAGTGCGTATCTGCCTCTTGTGACGCTTGAAGTAAGGGTTTATTATCGGCTGCTCGTCAACGCCTTGTGTGACGTTGAGGGCTGTGTCGTGGTGCGTATCTGCGTACTCTTTTTCGTAGTGGTCTATCTTGGTGAATGACATGGCGTGTTACCGGGTTGATTGTTCGATCAGTTTTTCGTTGATTTGTAGTGAGTTGCCCATCCACAGGGCGCGGTTTTTGGCATCGACCAGCACCCCGAACGGCAGGTAGGTCACTCCGAATGCCGTGAAACCCTTCTCGGCGTTGAGGACCACGGAGATTCGCTCCGAGAGGTAGGGGCGCAGCAGTGGGGCGATTTTCGCTGCATCTTCCTTCGTCACGACGATCACGCGCAGTTTGGTCCCTAATTTGCCCGTAAGTTCCTTCAGGCGTTCGAGCGAGGTTTTGCATGCGGGATTTGTCGAATGGTAAAATTCGATATATGTCATCGGGGCCGTCGCGGGCTGGCGGTCGTCGAGCCAGGACTGGGTCTTGAGTTCGGGGACGCGCTCGCCGAGGGCGATGTTCTGGGCCATGGCACCCGCGGATGCGAAACCTGCGGCCAACAGCCATATAAGCAGCACTTTCTTCATAAGAGAGCCTTGTTTTATTCGATAAAGATAACAATTATTTACCATATGGACCAATTTTTTAGGATCAAGTTATGAAAATAGGACTCGACACGGCTCCCGCCACACCCCGCGGGACCTACTCCCAACACCTTGCCAAAGTACTGGCGCACTATGCTCCTGAGCATAAATATATCGTTGATGGAAAGGATTATAAACAGGTTGACCTCTACCATGGCTTTAAGCCCTCGCTGCCGCTCGCCATACGCCTGCGTCGCGTGCCTGCGGTGATGACCGTCCCGAACCTCAATTTCCTGCGTTACCCGCAGCTCTACACGCTTCCTGAGCGGCTTTTCGCTCTCATGCTCTACCGTCGCGCGCTGCGGCGGGCCAGCCGGGTCATCACGGTCAGCACTCCGGCCCGCGAGGAGTTGTCGGAACGCCTTAGCATCGACCCTTCGAAGATCGAGGTCATGATGCCGCTGGCGGCTCCCGTTCCGCGTGAAAATCCATCTCAAGCAGAACTTGAACATGTGCGACGCAAGTACGCTCTTCCAGAGAAGTTTATACTTATGCTCGGGACTGTCGAACCGCGCCACAACCACGAGGCGGTTTTCGACGCGCTGCTGGCTTCGGAATCCACCGCCGGGGTGGTCGTCTGCGGCCGTCGCACGGCTTACTCCGACTTCCTGTTGGGCTATGCCCGCGAACGCCATATCGCAATGCGGGTGGACTTCATTTATGAACTCACGCCGTCGGACCTCCCGGCGCTGTTCCGCCTGGCCCGGATCTTCGTCTACCTGCCCGACGCCGATGCCGAGGCGTCGATCGTCCCCGTGGTCGAGGCCCTGCGTGCGGGGCTGCCGATGGTGTTGAGCGACACGCAAATCAACCGCGAAGCCGCCGGAAATGCCGCTACCTACGTGCGTCCCGAAGTGCCGGGCGAGGTTGTCGCGGCGCTCGAAAATGCCCTGGAGGATGAGTCATGGCGCCGCACGATGCGTGACCGGGAACGCCGCCGCGCCGAACTCTTTTCCGAATACGCCGTGGCGCAGCGGCTGATGGATATTTACACGTCGTTGTAACGCGGTCCGCAAAAGAAGCGGAATCTGTCTTTCGAACCGTAAGTTTCGGGGCCCGAAACCGGGGTGTGAAATCCCGGCGAAAGCCCCGAATCCTCTTTTCAGACACATTGTACGAATTTCGAACCCAAAGTATTGCCAAAAAAAGTCCGTCGAATTTTGGCGATTCTGAAAGATTCGCCTATCTTTGTGTTCGCAAAATAACAACGAACTAAATTGCACATAAATATTCACTAACTTAAATTTAAATTTTGCTATGAAAGTTTCTCATATCGAGCATCTTGGCATTGCCGTGAAGAGTCTCGATGAAGCAATTCCCTACTGGGAAAACGTATTGGGGCTGAAGTGCTACGCCATCGAAGAAGTTCCCGACCAGAAGGTCCGCACGGCGTTCTTTATGCTGGGTCAGACCAAGATCGAGTTGCTGGAGCCTACTTCGGAGGAGTCGACGATCGCCAAGTACATCGAGAACCGCGGCGTCGGCATTCACCACATGGCACTTGCCTGTGAGAATATCGAGGAGCAGCTTGCCGACGCGGAAGCTCAGGGCATCCGCCTGATCGACAAAACCCCGCGCAAGGGCGCCGAGGGTATGACCATCGCCTTCCTGCATCCGAAATCGACTCAGGGCATCCTGACGGAGCTTTGCGAAAACAAAAACAAATAAGAGATATGAGCCAAATTCAGGATAAGATCA
>JAEZTA010000112.1 GCA_023443765.1 Bacteroidota bacterium
GAACCGTAGGAAACGACAGCCTTCTCTACCGAATCCAGACCCTGGTCGTAGCGGTCGAGGCCCTGGTAGTAGATCGAAGCGATCGGGCCGCGTGCGTTGCGGCAAACTTCCTTGGCAGCTTCGATGCCGCCGTTCTTGAGTGCCTCCTCAACGGATGCGATAAGTTTCTTCGAGTTGATCGTCGAGAGCGAGAGATAAAGGATACGCTCGATAGCCACAGCCAGACCGATTACCAGGAACACGAGGATCGGGAGCATCCACTCCCAGCCGCCTTCGAGGAACTTCTGCATCATGATGTGGTGCATGCTTTCGCCTGCAACCTGGGTTTCTGCTACAACCGCTTCGGTTGCGACAGCAGCATCCTGTGCGAACGCACTAACGGTACCCAGTACGGTCAGGGCAGCCGACGGAATCAAAAAAAGTTTTTTCATAGTTGTGTTAGATAAATTAAATTTGATTAGTTGATCTTTTTTATTGTTGTGTTTTTGGTTTCTCCTTCTTCCGGTTGCTGCCGAAGCCTTGTTTTTTATTTTCGGGCATCGCTGTCCTTTATTTTTTCAATAAAAATAATTATTTTTTTTGTATTTCGCAGCGTCCTGAGTGTCCTTTTCTGCTCCGGCGCTGCTGCAAAAAGTTATTCCTGCACGTATAGCCGAATCCCGGATAATTCACCCCGAATTCGATTAATGTGTTGTGAGTCAACTATTTTGCGTTCGTTCTGCATCCTAAACCGCCCAATGGTTCCTGCGGAAAAGGTACATTAGCAGTGCGAAATATAGAAAAAAAAATTGTTACATGCAACGGCTTATGCTGTAAATTCTCCACGCAGGGGTTTGCGCAGGAGCATGCGTGTCTCATCGTCCGGAAGCCCCAGGCCGAGTACATACATCAACTTGGTGACGGCTGCTTCGGAGGTCATGTCGTAACCGCACAGGACCCCGGCTTTTTGCAGTTGCAGCCCCGTTTCGTAGAGTTCCATCGAAACGCGACCCCCGCCGCACTGCGTGATGTTGAGGATGATGATTCCGCGTGCGACGGCCTCCCCGATAACGCGGATGAACCATTCGGAGGTGGGGGCGTTGCCCGCGCCGAAGGTTTCAAGCACCACGGCCCGCAGTCCCGGGGCCGAGAGCATGGCCCGCAGGATCTCTTCGCCCAATCCCGGGAAGAGTTTGATCAGCTCGATGCCTCCGGAGAGCTTCGTGGCGATGCGCAGTTCCGACGACGTTTCTTCGGGTCGCAGGATCGCCGGGAGGTTGTAGGCGATGTTGACCCCGACTTCGGCCAGCGGCGGGTAATTGTAGGAGCGGAAGGCGCTCAGAGCCTCGGCGCTGCGCTTGGTGGTGCGGTTGGCGCGGAAAAGGCAATTCTGGAAATAGAGCGACACCTCGGGGACTTCCGGACGGCCGTCGATGCGGGCTCCGGCGATCTCGATGGCCGTGATGAGGTTCTCGCGCCCGTCGGTGCGCAGCACGCCGATCGGAATCTGGCTCCCGGTGAAAACGACGGGTTTGGCGAGGTTTTCCAGCAGGAAACTCAGCGCCGAAGCCGTGTAGGACATGGTGTCGGTTCCGTGCAGCACGACGAATCCGTCGTAGCGGGCGTAGTTGTCGCGGATCAGCTCCGCAAGGGCCAGCCAGTTCGACGGTTCGACGTTCGAGGAGTCGATCACGGGCGACACCGTGTGTACGTCGATGTCGACGTTGAGGCGTTTGAGCGAGGGGAACTCGTCGTAAATGCCGCTGAAGTCGAAGGGGACCAGCGCCCCGGTGACGGCATCGGTCTTCATGCCGATGGTTCCGCCCGTGTAGATGATGAGGATCGAAGATCTCATGGTATCAGATTCCTTTGAATATTCGTTTTGCATTGGCCGTCGTCGCCTCCGCGACCTCGTCCGGCGTCAGCCCTTTGAGTTCGGCGACTTTTTCGCAGACATAGCGCACGTAGGCCGATTCGTTGCGCTCGCCCCGGTGGGGTGCGGGCGTCAGGTAGGGGCAGTCGGTTTCCAGTACGATGTCCCGCAGTTCCATTTCACGCACGACCTCCGCCAGTTTGCTTTTTTTAAAGGTCACCACGCCCCCGATGCCGAAGACGAAATCGCCGTATTCCTTCAGCTCGTGGTAGGTCTCCGCCCCGTCCGAAAAGGCGTGGAAAACGCCTCTGACGCCCCGGCCGCGGTATTCACGCAGGAGGGCGACGGTTTCGGGCCATGCGTCGCGCGTATGCACGGCGATCGGCAGCCCGTATTGCAGCGAGAGGTCGATCTGGCGGCGGAACGCCTCGACCTGCTCCGCGTGAAAATCGCGGCTCCAGTAAAGGTCCAGCCCGATCTCGCCCACGGCGCAGAACCCTGCGATCCCTTCGGGCGGCGTTTGGAGGTATTTCTCCACCAGGGCGAGCTCCTCCCGCCAGCGGGGATTGTCGTTCACCGAGGTCGGATGCAGCCCCATCATCGGGATGCACCGCTCCGGATGGCTGCGGCAAAGCCCGAACAACCGCTCGTGGCTTTCGGAGTCGATGGCCGGGAGCAGTAACTGCCCGACGCCTTCGGCTGCGGCGCGGGCCAAAGCCTCTTCGCGGTCGTCGTCGAATGCTTCGTCGTAAAGGTGTGAATGCGTATCTGTCAGTTTCATAGCTTCATGTATCGGTTCCCGGGCAACTGGCGTACGGCGCCTGCCAGTTCCAGCCCCACGAGCAGCGTCGCCAGTTCACCGGGATTCAGGCTGCTCAACTCCCCGAGCGTTTCGACCGACAGCGGGTCGTCCGTGCGGAAACATCCCAGCAACCCGGCCTCGTCGGGCGTCAGTTCCGGTGTCGGCGGCTTTGTCCGTAACGTTGCGGGGTTTTCCCCGAGGTCCCACATCAATTCGCCGATCACGTCGTCGGCCGTCAGCACCAACTGCGCCTTGCGGTTGCGGATCAGGTGGTTCGTCCCCGCCGATGCCCGGTCGGTGATGCGCCCCGGCACGGCCATCACCGTCCGGTTGTAGGCGTCGGCGCAGTGGGCCGTGAAGAGTGAACCGCCGCTGTCGGGCGATTCGACGACGATACATCCTGCGCTCAGCCCCGCAATGATGCGGTTGCGCGCCAGGTAGAAATTGCCGTTCTGCTTCGACTGCGAATGCAACTCCGTGACCAGCGCACCTCCGTGGGCGAGGATGTCGCGCGCCACGTCCGTATGCTGTGCGGGCGTTACGCCGGGCAGCGGGTTGGCTACCACCGCGACGGTCGGCACTCCGGCTGCAAGGGCCGCGCGGTGTGCCGCCACGTCGATCCCGAAAGCCAGCCCGCTGACGACGGAAAGCCCCGGAACCCGTTCCGCCAATCCTTCCACCAGCCGGTTGCAGGCCGTCTGTCCGTAGGGTGTCGCTTCGCGCGTGCCCACGACCGAGATGCAGCGGGCCGAGAGGGCTTCGATACTGCCCTGTATATAGATTACGTGGGGGTAATCGGGAATTTCGCGCAGCAGCGCCGGATATTCCGCATCGGTCGAAGCGATGGGCGTAATGCCGTTGCGGTGGCAGTGGGCAAGCTCTTTTTCCGCGGCCGGAAACCCTTTCCGGCGGACGATCTGCTGCACCGCTTCGGGCCGCAGTTGCGCCTCGCCGGCCAGTTCCCCGGCTGTGGCTGCGAAGACGCTCCGCGCATCGCCGAACTGTTCCAGCAGGTGCACGGCGCCTTTCAGGCCGATGCCCGGAGTCATCTGAAGGGCAATATCCTCGATGGTCATAACCGCGAAATGTCGTTTTTAATCATGTAAAGGTAGCCATTTTCGGGAAATATCGCAATGTGCGGCGGAATTTTGCAGACCGCCTGCCCCGTATGAAAAAAGCAAGCGCATGTGCACTTGCTTTTTTCATGGTCGAATCCTGTCGTCAGGGTTTATTGGGGTCTTTGATGCAGCGGACACGGACACCAAAGGCTTTGTTCAGTACGTCCGTAGTTACACCTGTGCCACCCATTCCCGAGAGGAACATCGCTCCGCCGAGTGTCGTATTGGCTGCATCCGGGGTTTGTGTCCAATAGATCAGATAGGGGTCGGCTCTTCTGTCGCCCCAGATGCTACCGTCTGTGAGGTTGCGGCCGAATGCGGTCGGGAAATAGATCGAAGCCATCGTTTCACGGTTGTAGAACAGGTAGCCGGTGATCATTATACTTTTATTCTCTGTATATTCCGCTTCTCCGTAATTCTTGGTTAGATAATGGGCCCAGGTGCGCTTGTAAGCATTGTTGACCATCGATACCTCATTCCACTCCGTCGGTCCGAAATCATAGTCCCTGCCGGTCACTTCGACCCGGCGGTCCTGATAACCGTCCAGATAGATGCCGGGACCGTATATATTACCAGCGCCGCCCGACTCCATACCTGTGCACCGCAATCCGTAATGGGTCGGGATGCCGTCGATTGCCGAAGGCGGCGTAATGTAGCCTTCGGGACAAACTTCGTGATACTCCGCAGGCAGGTCTTCCGGATTGGTCGTATAGTTTTGCCAACTGGTGAGCACATCGGGCACTGAACAGGGGTGGATAAGCCTGCGCTGGCCCCACTGGGTTTCGTAGCCGTACCACGACGGATACTGCGCCAACGCGCCCTGTTCGTCGTCGGCCAGCAGGGTATGGTCCGTAATGTCGGTGCCGCCATTGCCCAGTTTCGGGTCGACCAACTCGTAGGGCGAGAATTTCACATCGGGCGCCACGAACGTCTTTCCGTTTACATCGGTATAACTTTGTCCGGGCGTTAACAGGTTGTCAGGGTTTTCGCCCTGGCGCACGAAGATAAAGCAGCTCAGTTTGAGGGTGCTGTAAGGGTTGTTGGTCTGTCGTTTATCGACATAGATCAACTGGATCAGCCCGTAGCGGTTGGGATTGTTCTCGTTAGTTCCGGTCAGACCGATGCGGAACCGGACCGTGAAGTCATTTCCGAAAACCTGGGTCTTGTCTCCCGTGACGGGACGGCTTTCAGCGGTGCCGTCGAAGACGCCGTCGGTCATCCTGAGATTTTCGTCCCAGTTGTCCAGCCGGATGAAATCCTCGCCCCGGATGACCTTTGCCTGCCAGCGACCCCAGTAAGGTTTGGAAAGGGTCTTGTAGCTCTGCGGAATTTGCACGAGCCGTTCGCCCCGCTCGTCGTTTTTCCAGAAGGCGCCCAGGATCTCCGCCAATGGTTTGTAGGAATAATCGCCCCAGATCTCCTGTCCGTGCATGTCGGCCGCCATGTCGATCTTGACGCGCCCTGCGCTGGTGTTGCGGTGCAGGTAGATCGTCGAGTAGCAGTAGTCGGCCTTCGTGTTTTCGAATCGGTTGCGCACCTTGAGGTAGAGGTTCTGTGCGGGGTCGAGTTCCGCGGTGCCTTTGCCTCCGAGCTGGAAATCGCCGTCCGCAGAATAGGCCAGTCCGAAAACAGTGCGGTCGGTCTTGGTGTAGGCATTGTCGATGGGGGTGACCGAGGCGTAGATTACATCCTTTCCCAGCGGGAACGACTCTCCGAGGATGGCTGCGCTGTGCCCGCGTTTCACTTTGACGATCTTGTGCAGGTCGCCGATGCGGATGTCGAGCGTCCCTTGGGTGAAATCTTCGTCGAAGAAGGCCTTCAGTTCGCGCCGTACCGTAGCGCCCTCCGTGGCCGGGAGGGGCAGGGCGAGGTTCGAAACGTGGGTTCCGTCCTCAGCCTGGAGGTGAATCCCGGCCGAAGCGACGACTTCGCCCGGCTGCCACGTGCGGTTTGCCGTGTAGGTGAGCACGGTCACGGTGAACGGGGTGGCCTTGGTGATGTCTTCGCTCTCGTTGTAGGCCCCTTCGAACTGGTTGACATAGTTCGTATTGTACATCCAGTATTCGCTGTTCGAGACACCCAGGTACTGCGCCCCGTTGGTGATGATGTCGTAGGAATCAGGGTCCTCCGATTCGATGTCGTAGATGATCCCGTTCGATGCCGGATTGGCCATCGCTTCGGCTGTCGTGCGGTAACCCGCGGTCTGCACCGTGCGAACGACGATCTTGTAATGATAACCCCGGACCAGGTCACGCAGGGCGCTTTTGTCGGCGTTGAAGACGTTGAGGCGGTAATAACCTTCGTAACCGTTGTAGAGGGCCTTGATAAGGACCGACGTGGCATTTGCAGCTGCCGACTCGTAGCAGTAGAGGGGCAGCGTCGCGGTAACGCCTTCGACGGTCTCCGTGGCCACCATCATACGTGTGATGTCCCCTTCGGGGCCGTAGGGCAGCAGGTCGACGCCCGTTACGGTCGCTGAGGGCAGCACATAGCCGCACTCGGGAGCGTTGAAGAGCGTGGCGCCCTGCAAAGCGAACGTATAGTAGCTTCCGGCCGGAACCTGATTGCGGACGGTGAGTTTTACCGTGGCGGGGGTCAGCAGGACCGGATTGGCGCTGCTGCCGATCGTCGTGTTTTTCCCAATGCCGCCCGGCAGGTCTACGCCGCCTGTCATCGGATGGGTGTCGGGCATGGCGGTGATGATCCCCGATGCGGTGGGCAGTGCAGCCGTGACCAAACTCTGCCGAACGTCGGCCAGCGTGGTCGTGTTTTTCTCCCAGCCTGCGGAGGCCGTTTCGATGCCGCTGCGAAAATTAACCACGATCTCGACGTGGCAGGCCCCGGTGTGCTCCGGGAGTTTGAGCCCGTAGCACGATTCGAGGTCGATGGGCGCCGCGAAACCCCAGTCGAACAGCACCGAACCCGCGTCGCTGCCGCTGAATAGCAGCACGCAGACCGATTGTGGGTCGATTACTTCGTCGGCAGCCGTCGCAGCGCGGGTCGTGATCTGCGTCCGTTCGGGGCGGGTGATGTAGAGACTGATTTGCCCCTCCTTTCCTCCGCCGGGCGCCACCGTCCCGGGGTCCTTGACGCATCCGGCTCCGAGTGCGGCCCACAACAGGGCGGTTATTAGAAAATAGCGTTTCATCTTCGTCGTTATTGTCGTTTGTTTACTGCTTGACGCAGCGGAATGATCCTGCGCGGGCCGGGTGTATACCGCCTACGATGCGGCAATCGAGGTTGCCGTCGATATAGCTGAATGAAAGTCCGGATTTCGAGGTGGCGCTTGCGCTGTCCTGCGTCCACAGGAATCCGCCCAGTCCGGGCATCTGCAACTCTCCGTTCGCCGCATCGCGGTAGCCCGTTGCGGGCAGGAACAGCGACGTGTAGGTCGTCGGGTTGTAGAACAGGATGCCCCAGTAAGCGATGTCTGTGCCCGATCCGACGGCGCAGGGCGGGGTGGTCACTGTTCCTGAACCCGTGTTGGATTCGACGCTGCGGGGCTTGCGGCGGTCGAAGTAGCCGTCGGCATAGTATCCCCACTGATAGTTGCGGTCTTCGGCATTGGCCGCCATGGCGTAATTCCCGTCCGTTCCCTTTGCCGGAATGTTCCTGAACAGCGAGTAGCGAAGCTGGTCGACAGTCGGCTGCTTGTAACCCGTAGGACAGCCGTCGCGATAGATTATGGTGTTGTAGCTGCTCGGAGGAGTGAGTGTCGAGGTGTAGGGATAGGGTGTGATCGGACCCTTCCAGGGATTCGCCGGGTGGAAAATGTAAGAGTAATAATAGGAACTGTATGATCCCGTTTCGAAAACGCCGTTATACCGGTTCCAGCAGAAGAACTGCTGGGCCTGGGTCGGGAATCCCCGTTCGTACAGCGAACTTGTGGAATAATTCGAATGGTAGTACTGATCAGTCAGGGCACCGCCGCCGTTGCCGATTCCGGACGAGTAGATCAGCGGAAATTGTGATATGCTTTTCACGACGGAACTCGCGCGGGGGGTGCTGCTGCCGAGCGAACCGTCGCTGTTGATCGTGGCGGCGGGGTCGCTGCTGCGCATCACGTAGTCGTATTGTCCCTGCTTTACATAAATATAGTAGGTCCCCGAGGTAGTTTCGAGCCGGATACGGGCCGCGCGGGCGGTGTTGGAAGTCCCCGTGAGGCCGACGCGGAAATAGATGCGGCCTTCGCCTGCGAGCGTTTGCGTGCCCGAGGTGATCGGGAACTGTTCCGCATCGGTCGGCGTGTCGGTATAAATCAGGTCGTCGGTCGAAAGTGAAGAGTCCAGCAGGACAAACTCTGCCGTTCCGGACGGGTATTCTACCGTAGCTGTCCATGCTCCTTCGTTCTGCGCCGAAACGAGTCGTTCACCCTTCTGTGCTGAGGTATAGAAGATTCCACTCCACGGAATTTCGGAAAATTTGGTCGAAGGCAGGTAATAGGTCCGTTCTAACACCAGTTTTTTGGAGAGTTTTCCGGCCGTCATGCAAATTCCGTATGACGTTGCATTGTTGTTGAATACGATCCCACCCATTTGGGTCGACATTGCGATGTCGATATAGCCGGTCGTATTGTAGCCCCCGCCGGTGGCGGGTTCGCTTCTGGTGATGTTGAGATCGGCAATGAAGAAGCCATCCCTGTCGTAGGCGTCGCCCGTTTCCGTTTCCATCGTGTCTCCCATGGAAATCTCATCTCCCGGAACATTGCTCCAGAAGAAGATTCGCGTGTCTTTAACGGCGACCGTTCCGTCGGCCTGACGATTGAGGGTCATGGGAACAGAGGTTTCCGAGACGTTGAGGTACGGCGCTTCGATGTCGCCCGGGACCTCTTCGGTCCACCACCGGGGTTCGATGTGGATCCGGTTGGCGTCGAGGTCGCCGACGCTGGTGATCGTTGCGTAGATGATATGGTTGACGTTGCGCGCGAGGTTATACCCGTTTTCCGGGTCTCCGTGCAGCGGAATGGTGTAAATCGTGTTCAGGCCGTTGTATTCGGCGTATATTTTCAGGTAGGCGGCATCGGTGTCCGAATCGGGCGCGTCGGTCCGGCGTTCGGGGAAGATGTTGCCCGTGACGAAGATCGGGGTGTAATTGTCCTTCGACGTTTCGTCGGTGATGTCGGTGTCGAACCGGATGCCCGTCGCGTCGTCGTAGGGCGTGATGGTTTGCAGGTCCTGCGCGGCGGGCGTGTAGACTCGCTGAAGCAGGTAGCAACGGTCGGGCAGGTTGCAGATTTCGACCTTTTTGACTACGATGACATCACCCTCGCCGGTCATTTTGCGCAGGTAGAGCGTAGCTTTGCTCTGGGTGCGGACGAGTTGCGTGGTGATCTGGTCCTGCCACGTGTTGCCGCCGTCGGCCGAAACCTGCGACTGGCCGTTCTTTTCGCGCAGGGTGATCTGCTCGGTTTGTGCCAGCGGAACGCTCTCTTCGTTGAACGAGCCTTCCACCGTGACGGCTTTCACATCGTTGGCCGAACCTACCGCATCGAGTTGCAGGCCCATAGCCTGGGTTTCGTTGACGATGGTATGGATGAGGTAATTACCTGCCGGCAGCTCGATTTCGAAGATGTCGTTCGCTCCGGGTTTCAGCGACAGTCCGGTCGCTGTGGTCTGGTTGTAAACCACCTTGCCCTGGTTGTCGATGGCGATGATGCGGGCCGTTGAAAAGACGACCCCGTCCCCCGTGCCGAATGCAAGCGGTGCGACCTCGAACCGAATCCGGGCTTGCCGGGAGTCGTCGTTGTCCGTGGTTTCGTTGTGCGTGCATCCGCAGAAAACTGCGAGTGCGAGCGGCAGGCAAATATGTAGTATAAATTTTCGCATTCTGTTTGCTTTCAAATCGTTCTTCTTTCCGGCGGAGACGATGCCTTTCCGGGCGGTTGCGTGTCGGTATTCCGGATGCGCGGGCCGTTGCCGGGGCGTTTCGCCCTCCGGTCTCCCGGAGCGGCGTGCGGGGTTTACTGGTCGGTGCTCTGGAACCAGAGTTTCCAGCCGTTGATCGTAATGCTCAGTGCCAGGTAACTCGCCGGGTCGTAATTCAGGTCGATCTCCCATTCGTAACGACGGTCGAGATACTCCTGGATTCCCATCCCCTCGGGCTTGGTTTTCAGCAGAAACCGGGTCAGTTCGATGGATTTCTCCCCATCCATGGTGACGGCACGTCCGGTCGCCTTCTCGACCACCGAGAACCACAGTTCGTTTCCTTCGACCAGGCGCATCGTGTAAAGCCATGTCGCCGTCGAGGTCGCTGCGACGGGGCTGGGCGCATAGGTCAGCGTCCGGCAGGGGTTGAGCAGCGCGTGCGTGTAGTCGCAGGCGTTGTTGGCGCCGGTCAGGGCGATCTCAAAACGGGCGGGATCGGCGACCGTCGGGTTGTTTTCGTGCAGTGTCACCCGGATGTCGTTGGTCGTACGCACGAGGCTTACGGTCTGGGTCGTTTCCTGCTCTTCGGGGAAGGTCATCACCCACGGGCCGCTGTGCCAGATCGGATCGAGTCGGGCATCGCTCGTGTCTTTCCCGGGATTGTAGCTCAGCGTCAGCTTCGAAATCGGGTCCCCTGCCTGTAGGGTCGGCAGCGTGTAGTAGGTTCCGGTTTTCCCGGCCCATACGACGAACGTGTTGCCTTTCTGGTCATAGGGGACGTACATGCGGTATCCGGATTGCCGGAGGGCCTCCCCTTTTTCCGTCAGGGTCTGCACGTAACCTCCCTGGGGGTCGAATACGAATACCTGCACTTCGGAGACCTGTGCCGCGAAGAAGTCCTGCCGTTCCATGTTGTAGTCGTAGATGAAACGCAGGTAAAAGTCACACTTGCTCAGGTCGTCGTGAAGAACGTTGCAACTGCTGCATACCGTTACCGGCAGCAGCAGCGCAACGAACTTGCGGGTTATTTTTCGGAATAAATTCATTTTCCGCAGTGGGGTCTCTCTTTAAATGTCTACTTCGTAGCTCCACGTGGTCCACGGACGTACGGTGATGGCGACCGAAAGGTAGGAGTTGTCGCTGTCGTCGTTCGTGCCCGGATCGGTCGGGGTCGTCGGATCGATGGGTTTGTCCGGGTCGGTCGGATCGACGGGATCGGTCGGATCGGGAATCCACGGCGTGCCGGGACCGCTTACGCTCCGGAGGTTGACGGTATACCAGTTGTTGCGTACGACGCCG
>JAEZTA010000165.1 GCA_023443765.1 Bacteroidota bacterium
CCGACGACGTGACGATCGTCTGGCCCGACGACAACTACGGCTACCTGAAGCGCCTGAGCGGCCCCCGGGAGCAGCAGCGGTCGGGACGGTCGGGCGTCTACTACCACGTCTCCTACCTCGGAGTTCCCCACAGCTACCTGTGGTTCAGCACCACGCCGCCGGCGCTCATGTACGAAGAGCTGAAAAAAGCCTACGACACGACGGCCGACCGTTACTGGCTACTCAACTGCGGCGACCTGAAAGGCAGCGAGATGCAGGTTTCACTATTCCTGGAGATGGGCTACGACATCGACGCCTTCACACCGGAAAACGTCGTGGACTACCCGGCCCAATGGCTGAGCGGCCTCTTCGGCGGGAAGATGTACGGAGAGTTGCGGGAGAACTACACCACGTTCCTGAACCTGGCGTTCAGCCGGAAACCGGAATACATGGGCTGGGGTTATCACTGGAACCACTACGGCAACCAGTGCGAACAACTGACCGATACCGACTTCTCGTTCCTCAATTACGACGAGGCACAGCAGCGGCTCGCCGCCTGTTCGAAACTGGGAACCTATGCCCAAAAGGCTTACGAATCCCTACCTGAGGCATACCGGGCTGCTTTCTGCCAACTCGTCTGGTATCCCTTCCGGGCCACCGAACTGATGAACCGGATGACGCTCGGAGGCCAGTTGAACCGGATGTATGCCCGCCAGCACCGCGCTTCGGCCAACCGAATGGCCGACGAGGTCAGGGCATGCCACGATTCGCTCGTTCAGATCACCGGGGAGTACAATTCGATCCTCGGCGGGAAATGGCGCCACATGATGTCCCTGCGACAGAACTACGACCATACGAGTTCCTATTTCAAGCTCCCGGAACTGCGTAGCGTCGATCTGCAGCAACCGGCATCCCTCGCCGTCGCCATCGAAGGGGAGGATGTGAGCGGGGTACGGAGTTTCCGGGCATTGCCCGTATTCGACAACTACCTGCGCCCGAGCCATTGGATGGAGGTGTACAACACCGGCCGCGGAAGCATCGACTGGAAAGCCGGGGTTTCCGACGACTGGATCGTGCTCTCGAAAACGGCGGGAACGACCGCCTTCGAAGAGCGGATCGAAGTCAGCATCGACTGGGCGAAGGTCCCCGCGGGAAAGGATCTCCTCGGGGAAATCTCCATCCAGGGAACAGGCAAAACGGTCAAAGTCCTTGTTTCGGTCTTCAATCCGGCAACGCCTGCAAGGGAGACCCTCGCGGGGCTTTATGTCCAGAGCGACGGATATGTTTCGATTCCCGCAGCCGCGTTCCACCGGATAACGGGCAACGGCAGGCTTACGCTCAAACCGATTCCCGGATTAAGTCCGGACGGCGATGCCCTTCAGCTGGGCGACCCCGTCGCACCCCTGCAGAATTACCGGGATGAAAACACCCCCTCGGCGGAATACGATTTCTACTGCTTCGACGCCGGACCGGTGGATGTCTACACCTATGTCCTGCCACTCTTCCCGCTCCATGCGGACCGGGATTTCAAATTGCCCGAGAACACGAACACCGACACCAAATACAGTGTCCAGATCGACGGAGGAGCCATCGCGACCCCCACTTCATCCCATACCGAATACACCCAGGCGTGGTATGAAAGCGTCCTGCGGAACAGCATGGTGAATAAATCGACCCTGCACGTCGACGCGCCAGGCCGGCACACGCTCCGCATCCGGACCGGGGACCCGGGCATGGTGATCCAGAAGATAGTCCTCGATTTCGGAGGCATGAAACACACTTACCTCGGACCGCCGTCCACACAGGTGGCGACGGTCGATTCCCATCCTATAAATCAAATTAAAACCAACTAATAGCCATACTTATGACACTTCAAAAATCCCTGTTATCCGTGTTTGCGCTGGCTGCAACGCTCGTGTCCTGTTCGTCGGACAAGACGGATTCGGACCCGGCAGGACCGGCCACCGTAGAAAAACTGGCGACACCCAAAGATGGGCTGAGCGTCAATACATTACTTCTAAAACCCGAAGAATTCGAAGGTCTTCGTTTCGACTGGAAGTCGGCCGGCGACGGCGTGAAGTACGAACTTGTCTTCGACAAAGCCGACGGCGATTTCTCGGTCCCGGCAGCAAGTTTCGGGACGACCGAAACGTCGTATACGCTCCTGTATGCAGACATCCAGCGGCTCTTCGACGAGAACAAAAACGAGGCGGGAGAGACCGCTGACCTTGCCTGGCGGGTCTACACGACCTCGAAGCGGGGCCGTACGCAGTCGAAAGAGACCCGTCTGATCACATTCACGACCCTTGCGAACGTAGTGGTCAAAACGCTGATCGCTCCCGAAAACGAGGTTGTTTTCAACCTGAAAAAACTCACCGGGGATGTAACGTTCTCGTGGTCGAAGCCCGTATGGCTGGGCGACGAAAACGACATCAGCTACACGTTCGTGATCGACGAAGCCGACAAGGACTTCTCGAAGCCGCTCCTCAGCGTCGAACTGGAAGGCGGAAAAGACGCCCCCGCCGCGACCAAAACCGTGGTGACGAAGGCGAAACTGACCGAACTTTACAACGCTTCGGCGGTAGCAGCCGACGGCGACAGCTACAACCTGAAATGGGCTGTCTACGCCAAACTCGGCGCCAACAAAACCATCTCCGGGGAGATCCGCACCTTCTCGGTCATCCCGAAGGCGAAAATTCCCGCATTTGCCGAGGGCGACCCGCTGTATATCGGCGTCCCCGGATCGTCTGAAACCGGCCAGCAGCTGGTTTACATCACGGACAGCTATTACAAAACGAGCAACGACAGCTGGCACGACCGAATGGAGAAGATCGGCCAGAACTGGAAGGATTTCCCCTACTACGAAGTATTCACGTCGCTGAAGGCGAACGAGAAGTATTATTTCTATACGACGGGCGAAAACAACGAAAAAACGCACTTCTTCAAGGCGACCGCTTCCGACGGATTCGTCGAAACGGAAACCGAGACGGATGCACAGGTCAAAGTCGCACAGGACGGCATCTACCGCATCCGCTTCAAGGCCGACGGCACGAAGAAAGCCGACGTACGAAAGGTGGAATACATCAACCTCCGGTTCGCCTGGGGAGACTACGACCAGAACAAGTTCACCGACGCCGCGATGACCTATGCCGGCAAGGGACTCTGGACCCTGCCGTCCTACAACATCGCCCTCAAGGATATGGGAAGCTATAAGGAAGACCGCTACCGGTTCGTCATGAAACTCGAAGGCATCGACCAGGTGCAGGGCCTCTCGAAAAACAACGAGGGCAGCGTTACCGGAAACCGGCCCGGACAGAACGAGGATGCCTCCTACTGGCACCTGCAGCTTTCGTTCACAAAATGGGATCACTGGGCATTCAAGTATCCGGCATGGCTCTGTGACGATTCGAACCTGGCCAAATGGTGCGCAGATGTCAAACTCTACATGAATGCGGAGAAGGGACACTACACCCACGAGTTCCTCAATCCGGTCGAAGTAAAGCCCTTCGCCGACGGCGACCCCCTCTATATCGACGGCACGGGAAGCGAGGCGGGACAAAAGATGTCCTACATCACTTCGACCACCTACAACACCTCCATCGGCCAGTCGGGCGAAGTAGAAGCTTTCAAGGGACAGGATTACAAATACGAGATCTTCACCAAACTCACTGCCGGAAGCAAATTCTATTTCCGGTCGGCCACCGGAACCGTCTTCTACACACTCTCAGCCGACGGCAAGCAGGTTAAAAAGGTCAATTCGGCCGCCGAAGCCGAAGGAACGGTGGCAAAAGAGGGCATCTACCGCATCCGCTTCAACATCACGTCGGGCGCGGCTTATATCGTCCCGGTAGGCAGCGTGGAGCACATCTTCTGCTGGACCTCCAAACTCACCGCCATGACCTACGAAGGGAAAGGCGTATGGGCTGCAAAGAACATGAACATCACACTTCAGAAGACCGGCTGGGGATTCGACGAGCGGTATAAGTTCAAATTCACCATCGACGGTAAAGAGCAGCCCTTCGGACGCATGTCCTCCAACGGCAACCGGCCCAATGCTTCGACGGCAGCGGATTACTGGTACGTCCAGCCCTCGCAGACCAACCAGTGGGACCCCGCATTCAAGTATCCCGACGCACTGTGCGACGGCAACAACCTGACCCGGTGGTATGCCGACCTCTACCTCTACATGAACGACGACAAGGGACACTACACCCATGAATTCAAGAACACACATGAATAAAATGATAAGCACACTCGCAATTCTTTGCGCAGCAACCCTGTCGGCCTGCAGCCAGTCGGATTCTTCTCCGGCCGGCCCCGACGGGCCCACGACCGGAGAACCGGCAACCACGCTGACAGCCCCGAAAAACGGGCTTTCCGTCAATCTCGACGCCCTGTCGGGCCTCACATTCTGGTGGGAAGCCGCCTCCGGCAAGCCCGAAGGGTATGAATTGGTCTTCGACCTGGAGGGAGGCGATTTCACCTCCCCGGCAGCCACTTTCCCGGCTGCGGGCAAGACCGAACTGACGCTCTCCTACCAGCAACTGAAAACCCTCTACGAAGCGACCCGGAAAGACGGCACCGCCACCCTTGCCTGGACCGTGAACGCCCTTGCCGGCGATAAAACGCACCCAGGCAGGCAATCCCGCCGACTGGTCATCACCAACACGATGGAGCCCTATGTCGTCGAGGCGCTCTTTACCCCGGAGAACGGTGCCAAAGCCCACCTGACCCTGCTCAGGGAGGACCTCCACTTCAGCTGGTCGGCAGCCAAAGGTTCCGGGACCAAAACCCCGTCGTACACCCTGCTGTTCGACCGGGAGGGCGGCGACTTCAGCGCTCCCCTGGCCGCGTTCGACCTGGCCGGGAAAACCGAGTTCGACCTTTCGAAGGAGGAGGTCCGCAAACTCTTCGACGCCCATGCCGAAAACGGAAGCCAGACCCTTCCGCTCGTCTGGACGGTTCGGTGCAACGTGGAGGACAACGCATGGCTGGCTTCGAAGCAGTATCAGCTGACCGTGACGACGCTCCCGGTCGCCTATTCGAATGCTATCTTCACCAATTTCTCGCTGCCCGACCCCGACGTAATCCGGGGCGACGACGGTTATTTCTACCTCTATGCCACCGAGCACAAGCGCAATGATCCCGACATGAAGAACAGCCCGATCATGCGCTCACCCGACCTGATCAGCTGGACGCGTGTCGGTTCGCTCTTCACCGACGCCACGCATCCCCAGATCACGGATCAGGATGCCGGCATCTGGGCGCCTTCGGTCAACAAGGTCGGCAGCAAATACGTCATCTACTACTCCCAGCCGGGCAAGAACTACAAACACGCCATCGGCGTCGCCGTCTCCGACTCGCCCACGGGACCGTTCACCGACCTCGGAAAACTGATCGACAGCAACGAACAGGGCGTGGAAATCTCCATCGACGCCTACCTCTACCAGGAGGACGGCCGGAACTACCTCTTCTGGGGCAGCTTCCGCAGCATCAGCGTCCTCGAACTGACCGAGGACGGAACAGCCATCAAGAACAAGGCGACCCAGAAACGGCAGGAGGTGGCCGGAGGCCAGTACGAGGCTTCCGTCGTCGTGAAACGCGACGGTTGGTATTACCTGATCGTTTCGACGGGCGACTATTCGAAAGGCGGCACTTACAGGATCGTCGTCGGCCGATCGCAAAGCGTCTTCGGACCCTATGTCGACAAGAACGGCAAAGACATGATGAGCGTCCACCACGAACTCGTGCTGAAAGGCAACGACACCTTCTCCTCGCCGGGCCACTGTTCGCGTATCATCACGGACGATGCCGGGCAGGACTGGATTCTCTACCACGGCTACCCCAACGACAAGGACTACCGATGCCTGATGCTCGACCGGGTCAACTGGGTCGACGGCTGGCCCGTTTCGCCGGGACAACAGCCCACTTCGCAATCCGTAGACCGCCCCGTTTTCAACAAATAACCGCCCCGGAATCCATTCAAAAGCCCCTCCTGCTCAGGAGGGGCTTTTCGTTATCCGGACCGGCCGTCGATCCCGGAAAGGCCGCCCAAACGACAACCCGAAGATAACCGTTCAGCCCCCCCCCAACCCGGCTGTTGATGGCCGTGAAGCCGACTTTGCCTTAACGCAGTCCGGCCCGGACGGAAAATACCGTTCGGGCCGGACAAGGCGGGGCGGAAAGCGCCCGCGAGAAATCGTAAACTACTCGTCGATAAAGTCGATGTTCACCTCGCGCTGGAACACCTCCTGCAACGAAATGTAGGTCTCGGTCGTAGCGAGGCCCTGGATACGCAGGATGTTGTTGAAGATCGTGCGCATCAGGTGTTCGTTGTCCACGCAGTAGAGTTTCACGAGGATGTTGCCTTTACCGGTGATGAAGTGGCACTCCACGATTTCGGGAATCTCCTTCAGCTCCTCGACCGTCTTGGCCAGCAACTGCGGATCCTTAACCGTGATGCTGATGTGAGCGCAGACATCGAAGCCCATCATCTTGGGGTCGACGATCAGGCGGCTTCCGAGAATCACGCCCGACTCGTCGAGCTTGCGGATACGCTGGTGAATGGCGGCGCCGGAGATGCCGCATTCGCGTGCGATCTCCAGGAAAGGCATGCGCGCATTCTTAATGAGGTATTTGAGAATCTTGCGATCGATCGCGTCCAATGCGGTTTTAGCCATAGCGGTAAGTTTATTTGATTACGTTCAATTCTTTGCCGACCTTCGTGAAGGCGGCGATGCAACGGTCGAGGTGCTCGGTCGTGTGGCC
>JAEZTA010000168.1 GCA_023443765.1 Bacteroidota bacterium
CGTGATTATTTCGGAGGACGGATATGTCGTGACGAATAACCACGTTGTGGACGGCGCTTCGAAACTGAAGGTAAAACTCAACGACGGTCGTTCGTTCGACGCCAAACTCATCGGCAAGGACTCGGCGACGGACCTCGCACTGCTGAAGGTCGAGGCCAAGGAGCTGCCTACGCTGGCATTCGGTTCGTCCGATGCCCTGCGTCTGGGCGAATGGGTGCTGGCGATCGGTTCGCCGTTCGACCTGCAGTCGACCATCACGGCGGGTATCGTGAGCGCCAAGGCGCGCCAGCTGGGAGCCATTCCCAACGATTTCCGCATCGAGTCGTTCATCCAGACCGACGCGGCGGTGAATCCCGGTAACTCGGGCGGCGCGCTGGTCAACACCCACGGCGAACTGGTGGGCATCAATACGCTGATCAAGTCGCAGACGGGAAGTTATGTGGGCTATTCGTTCGCCATTCCCGAGTCGATCGTTCGCAAGGTCGTGGTCGATTTGAAGGAGTTCGGCGTCGTGCAGCGTGCCCTGCTGGGCGTTCAGTTCCGTGTCGTGGATCAGGACTTCCTCGAAGGCGAGGGCAAGGACCTTGGCATTAAGGAGATGGGCGGAGCCTATGTAGCCGGTGTGGTCGAAGGCGGTGCCGCTTCCGAAGCTGGCATCCGTAAAGGGGATGTGATTTTGGACATCGATGGCGTGAAAATTGTGGAACCTTCGACGCTCCAGGAGCAGATTGCAAAGCGCCGACCCAACGATACGGTTAAATTATCTGTAAAAAGAGACGGAAAGGTGAAACAATTTGACGTTACTTTGCGTAATAAAGCTGGTAAAACGGAATTGGTTACTAAAGAGGATGTCGATGTAGTCGATGCGCTCGGAGGTAAGTTCGCCGATGCGGGCGCCAAACTGTGCCGCGAGCTCGACATCAAGGGCGGGGTACAGGTGGTCGGCATCAAGGCCGACGGAATTCTGGCCCGAGCCCGTGTTAAGCAGGGATTTGTGATCACTCACATCAACGACCGCCCGGTCTATTCGCTCAGTGATATGCAGCGTATGACAGAGAAGGTCCGTTCGATTGACGGCGTTTATCCCAACGGCCGTTCGGCAAGCTACACGCTTGTGGAGTAGGCAAAACCCGGGCGGGTTCATGTAATGGAATTTATTAGGATAGTTAGGAAAAAATATGCGTCAATTAAAGATTACAAAGTCCATCACCAACCGCGAAAGCGCCTCGCTGGACAAGTACTTGCAGGAAATCGGCAAGGAGGAGCTCATCACGGTCGAGGAGGAGGTGGAACTCGCCCAGCGAATTAAAAAAGGAGATCAGGAAGCGCTCGAAAAGCTTACCAAAGCCAACCTGCGCTTCGTGGTGTCCGTCGCCAAACAATACCAGAATCAGGGACTGAGCCTCCCCGACCTGATCAACGAGGGCAACCTCGGTCTGATCAAAGCCGCGGAGAAGTTCGACGAGACCCGTGGTTTCAAGTTCATCTCCTACGCCGTGTGGTGGATCCGCCAGTCGATCCTCCAGGCTTTGGCCGAGCAGTCGCGTATCGTGCGCCTGCCGCTCAACCAGGTGGGGTCGCTGAACAAGATCAACAAGGCCTTCGCCCGCTTCGAGCAGGAACACGAGCGGACACCGTCGCCCGAGGAGCTGGCCACGGAGCTGGAACTCCCGAAGGAGAAGGTCACCGACACGCTGCGTGTCGCAGGCCGCCATGTCTCGGTGGACGCCCCGTTCGCCGACGGTGAGGACAACTCGCTGCTCGACGTGCTGGTGAACCCCGATTCACCCAACGCCGACCGCGGACTGATCAACGAGTCGCTGTCGACCGAGGTGGACCGTGCGCTGGAGACCCTGACGGAGCGTGAGCGCGACATCATCAAGTACTTCTTCGGCATCGGAACCTCGGAGATGACCCTCGAAGAGATCGGCGAGAAGTTCGACCTGACGCGCGAGCGCGTGCGCCAAATCAAGGAGAAGGCGATTCGTCGCCTCCGGCATTCGTCGAGGTCGAAGCTCTTGAAATCCTACCTGGGGTAGTTTTCGATTTCAGCAGGCATCTTTGCACTCGCTCTCGTGCGGCACGAATGGGACGTATTTTTATACTACCCATCCGTGCCGCACTTCGTTTAAGCACAAACCTGCTCTCCTGAAATCGAAAACGGGTGTTGTTGCTTTATATGTGGCAATTTCCGTTCTTCGCGATGCACGCAACTCGCTCGCTTAAAATCGAAAGCAGGGTTCTGATCTTTACACTTGCATGTGCCGCACTTCGTTTAAGCACAGACCTGCTCTCCTGGAATCAAAAACCGGGGTTCTGCTTCTTACGGCTATACATACTTGAAACGCAATAATCCGGATACCTTGCAGAGGTATCCGGATTATTGCGTTTTATGCGGTCCGAAAAGCTATACGTCGTAGTGGATCGTCGTGCCGGTCCCGTCGTAACCGTTGTCGGAATCGCCGTCGTCACCCGAGGAGTCGGAGTCTGAGCCGTCGAACGAGGAGACGCAGACGCAGAGGCCTACGGCCGTGATGATCATCCAGATCTTCCGGCCGAGGAAGGGCTCGAAATAGGCCAGCGCACCGCCGACAATCGCGATCAGCACCAGGAACAGCCACATTTTGACGTTGCCGGCATTTTCCCGCAGTGCATAGAGCACATACAGGGCGCCGATGCCGAGGGCGAGGTAGCCCAGCAGTTGGGAAAGGAGGTACCAGCCCCGGTCGAGGAGGTATCCGACCGTAATCTGGTAGCGTTGGCCGGAGGCGATCCGGTCGGCGATTTCCCATTCGGGCTGTTTGCTTTCGGCGATCAGGAATCCGAGCCCTTTGCGGTCGACGTAGCGGTAAACGCGCAGGTATACCTGGTCGCCCTGGTAGTCGCTGACCTTGTCGTAGCGTTCCCAGAACGGGTTGGACTGGCTGATGAGCTTGAGTTTGGAGAGGGCGGGCAGCCACTGTTCGTCGCGCTGCGAAAGGCAGCTCGAACGGTCGATACGCTTGTCGGTCGTGATGCGGAAAAGCGTCGTTTTGACGCCTTCCTTTTCAGCCGTGAAGCCGGTGATGCCCTGCTGCTCGTTGTTGAACGGTTCGTAGGTGTAATCGTCGGGGACGGTGAAGCGCATCGTGGCGTCTTTGTAGTCGTGCGCCCGGAGGGCCTGGGGTGCAAGCACCAAAAGCGCTGCTGTAACCAGTAGTGCGAAGTGTTTCATCCGAAGGTCGTATTTGAAGGGTTTTTACCACACGATAGGCTCTTTGCCGATCGAGCGGAGGTATTCGTTGGCCCGCGAAAAATGGCGGCAGCCGAAGAATCCCCGGTAAACCGACAGCGGAGAGGGGTGCACGGCTTTGAGGATCAGGTTGTGCTGCGGATCGGCGATGGCGCCTTTCTTCTGGGCATAGCTGCCCCAGAGCATATAGACGATGCCCTGTTTGCGTTCGGCGATGGCGCGGACCACAGCGTCGGTGAAGGTTTCCCAGCCGCGTCCGGCGTGCGATGCCGCTTCGTGGGCGCGGACCGTGAGTACCGCGTTGAGTAGCAGTACGCCCTGCTCGGCCCAGCGATCGAGGTTACCCGTCGGGGGCACGGGGGTTCCGGTGTCGTCGGAAACCTCCTTGAAGATATTTTGCAGCGAGGGCGGGAAGGGAACGCCGTCGCCCACCGAGAAGCAAAGTCCGTTGGCCTGTCCGGGACCGTGGTAGGGGTCCTGGCCGATGATGACGACTTTCAGTTTCTCGAACGGGCACTTGTCGAAGGCCCGGAAGATGTTGCTGCCGCGCGGAAAGATGCGCTGCGTGGTGTACTCCTGCCGCACGAACTCGGTGAGTTGTGCGAAATAGGGTTTTTCGAACTCCGGAGCCAGGAGCTCCTTCCAATCGGAGGCTATCTTTACATCCATGTTTTTGCGGGTTATCGGATACGGATTTCTTCTTTGTACGTTTTGCCGGGAATGCGGAATTGGACCGTGACGTTGTATTTGATCGGTACGGGCTGCCCCATATGCAGGGCGGGGGTCCATGCCGGCGAACTTTTCAGGATACGGAGCGCTTCGGCCGAGAGCGGTTCGCCGGGCGTTTCGAGGACTTTGCAGTCGCCGATGCGGCCGTCGCGCTCGATGACGAACGCAAGGACGACATTGCCGTCCATATCCTCGCGGATGGCCGCTTCGGGATAGTTAATCTCGGACTGAACCCATTCGGAAAAGGTCCGGATGTTGCCGTCGCGGAACCGGGGCAGTTGTTCGGCGATTAGCCGCGGGGCGTCCGTGCTGCGGAAAAGGGTGTCGCGTTCGTATTTCAGGTAGACCTGCACGACGCCGTTGCTTCCCCGGGGACCGTAGGTGGCGGTGCTGGCTGCATCTTTGAATACCGAAATAGATTCGATGTCGTTCGGGTTGAGAAAATCCAGCGCGTCGACCTCGTATTTATCGACGATCCACAGCGGCTCGGGCATGAGCGGTTGCGCCTCGACAGAGATGGCCGGGATGCTTATGAGAAATGCCAGGAGCGGCAGAAAGGCGCGCACGGTTTTCATAGCTCGGTTTTTTTGATCGAGTAAATATAGTGAAAAATCCGGTTAACGCCAAAAACAGGCGGCATCCGCTTCTGAGAGAGTGGACGCCGCCTGTCGCTGATGGGAAGAAAAGGGTTATTTTTTGGGAACGCCGTAGCCCACGACGACGATTTTATCCATGCTGCCCTTGGGTTTTTCGGCTTGTTCGGGTGTTTTGCTGCTGCCCTGTATGCGGAATTCCACGGGCATGGTGTACTTTACCCGGACGGTCTGGCCGCGCTGTTTGCCGGGAGTCCAGGCGCCTGCGGGGGTGGATTCGATGACGCGGCAGGCCTCGTCGGAGAGCAGTTTGTCGGGCGATTGCACGACCCGGATATTGCTCACCGAGCCATCTTTCTCGATGATGAATGCCACGGCAACGCGTCCCTGTATCTCCTGTTTCATGGCCTCCTGCGGGTATTTGATGCGCATCTGCACCCACGAGCGGAAGGTGTTCAGGTCGCCGCCCTGGAATGCGGGCATGACTTCGGCAACGACGAACGGCTCGTCGTCGGAAGCAGTCCGGGCGGTTGTCTCTTTCGCCTTGTCGGTGCGAAAATCGACAGGCAGCGTATATTTCACGCTCACCTTCTGGCCGCGCTGTTCGCCGGGTGTCCAGGCGCCAGCGGGCGCGGAGTTGATCACGCGGCAGGCTTCGGCGGAGAGCAGTTCGTTCGGCGACTGCAATACCTGCAAATTGCTCAGCGAACCGTCGGCTTTGATCTCGAACGTTACGACGACACGACCCTGAATATTCTGCTTCGCCGCCTCGGCCGGGTATTGGATGTGAGACTGTACCCAGGTGCGGAAGGTGTTGAGGTCGCCGCCCTGGAACGAAGGCATCTTTTCGGCAATCAGGAACGGGCGGTCCTCATCCGAATCAGCGGCGGTTTGGATGGTTCCCGTTTTTTCGTCGAATGTGGCTGCATCGGTCGCCGGATTGAAGGCCTTTTTGGTCGTGATCACGATCACGCCGTTCTTGCCCCGGGGACCGTACAGTGCCGTCGAAGCGCTGTCTTTGAGGACGCTGATCTGCTGGATTGTTTCGGGGTTCAGGTTGTCTATATTCGGGTGCTCGACACCGTCGATGATATAGAGCGGGTCTGTGCCGCTGTTGCTATTGGGTTGAAATGCAGGGCTGGTTTTCGTTTTGATTTTTTCGGGGGCGAGCAGGATGACATAGTCGCTCTGGTCGCTGACCACGACCGAGGCGGGCAGGTAGTCGGGGTAGCTCACTTCCAGCACGGAGCCTTCGGGGGCTTCGATCCGGGCATGTCCCGTGACATCGGCTACGACGCCTTTCTTCGTGCCGGCGATCACCACGGCGGCTCCTGCGGCTGCCTCTGAAGTGTGGGAGCCGTTGCTGTCCGGGTTCACCAGATTGATGGTCAGCGAGGCTTTGCGGACGGCGGCATTTTTGTTGGTCACAGCCGGTTTTTTACTGCCGGGGGTTACGCTGATTGCGTCGAGGTTGTTGGCTTCGGACTTCAGTGCGACGGCGTGGCTTTCGGCATCGGGTTTATCGGAGACGTGAATTTTCTCCGTTTCGCAGCCGACATACGTTATGACGAGCGTTGCGCCGGGTGCAACGTCGATGCTCGCGTTGCCCTCCTGGTCCGTGACGGTTCCGACATTTGTGCCGGCTATCAGGACGATTGCGCCCGGGAGCGGTTCGCCGTCTTTGGTGACGGCGACCTGTACGGTTTTGGTCTCCTTGGCGGGAGCCGCATCGGCCGGGGCCGTTTCGGTCTCCGCAATCCGGATTTCGGCGGCCCGCGTGGTGAACGAGAAGGCGCACAGGAGTCCTATCACGGCGGGGAGCGTACCCGCCAGTCGCAGCAGGGAGTGCCTGCCGGGAGTTTTAGTTGTCATCATTTTAAAGCGTTTTTTGGTTAAAGAATCCCGCAGCCCGTTGGCTATTTCCGGACTATAACCGAAAAGCTGCCTGAATATGGTTTTCATGTAGTGTTCGATGTCGTAACCGCTGGCCAGTACGTCGCTGTCGGCCTCGAACTCCTCGGCTTCGGTCAGCCGCCGTGCGGTGAGCCATACGAAGGGGTTCCACCACAGCGCGGCCTTCATGCACTCCATGGCGATACGTTCGGCGGAGTGGCGGTGGGCGACGTGGCTCGCCTCGTGGGTCACGATGGCCTGCAACTCGGTGTCGGGGGTTTGGTCCCAGATATAAATCGAGCGGAAGAACGAGAACGATGCGATTCGCTGCGGGGTGCGTACGAGCGTAAAGCGGTCGGTGCGGGTGATGGCGGCACCCCGGCGCAATCTGCGGATGCGGATGACCTGCCATAACATGACTCCCGCGATCAGCCCGACGCCCATGAGGTAGCCCGCGAGGCACAGCATTTCGGGCGTAACGGTGGGAACTGCCTCGGCGACCACTTCGGCGGTCCATTCTTCGGCGGGGAGGGCGACTGTCGGGGCGACCTCGATCACCTGGCCCGGCCAGACGGGGATGCGCAGCAGCGGAATGAGCGCCGCGACGAGGGTCGAGGCGAGCAGATAGGCCCTGCACCAGCGGAACCGTACGCGCCGGTCGAGCAGGATGGCGTAGGCGCCCAGCAGTACGCCGCTACAGGCGAGCACTTCGAGGGCGTAGATGGCGAGGGTTTTCATGGCGGGTTATTTTTTGGCGTTGCGCATGATTTCGAGGATTTCGTCCATCTCCCGGGCGGGGATGTTCTCGTGGCGCGAGAAGAACGATACCAACTGGGCCAGCGAGCCGTCGAAATAGGTCGAGAGCATCGACGACATCACGCCGCGGGCATAGGCTTCACGGCCGATGAGCGGGTAGTAGCGGTGGCTCTTGCCCTCGGAGGTGTGGCTGACGAAGCCTTTGTTTTCGAGAATCTTGAGGAAGGTAGCGACGGTGGTGTACTTGGGGTGGGGTTCGTCGGTCTGGGCGATGATGTCGTTCACCACAGCGTCGCCCAGACGCCAGAGAATCTGCATGATCTCCTCTTCGCCGCGTGTCAGTTCCGTAAGATTGGTATCCATAATAGCGATTATTTAATTGTTATTGCCCGGTGTTCCGTTTCGCCTGGTCGTTGTCGCAGTCTGCGACTGCGTATTCAAATCCAATCCTCTCCTAAATCCCTCCCCGGAGGGGACTTTTGTGCCGCTTGCAGCGGCAAGGCGAACGCTCTTCACCGATCGTAATGCAAGTTTACTACTAAATTTTTAGTAAAACAAATTTTTGATCTAAAATTTTAGTAGATGGGGCGAAAATAATTGATACCTATATTTATAGATAAGGGGGGGGTGGCGAGAATTCCGGGGCGATCAGAGGCAGGTGTGGGGCCGGGAAGGGTTGCAGGAAGACCCGGAAAATTGAATCTGTGTGGCGTATCGGAAGGCCGGTTACAATATCCACCAGCAGGTTTCAGCGCGGCTGTGCTCCCTGAATCCGCATTTTTGGAGCAGGCGTTGCGAAGCGAATCCGTCTGCATCCGTTTCGGCGGTGATGTGCCGGACGCCGGCCTGCTGCAAGGCCCAGCCGCACAGGGCCTCGATGGCCTCGGACATGTAGCCGTTATGTTCGAAATCCTTTCCCAGTCCGTAGCCGATTTCGACGTTGCCTTCGGGATCGGGAAGGTCCTTGAAGATGGCCGAGCCGACGACCCTGCGGTCGGTTTTCCGGACGATGAACCAGAAGCTGTGCCACTGCGGATTGGCCGGGTCGGCGGCCGTGGCGGCATGTTGCATTTCGACGATAGTCCGGAAATCGCCGGCAAGCGGTTCGGCTCCGTAGCGGCAGTCGAGTTCCTGTTCGAGCCGCGGCAGGTCGTGCAGCCACAGGGCGAGTTGCTCTGCGGTCAGGAGCCTGATTTCCAGCCGGGCGGTGTCGATTTTCATGCGGGATGGGAGGGATTACAACTGCCTTTCGGCTTCGTTGTCTTTCTCTTCTTTGTCGTCCTCCTCCCAGTCGAACCACGGGAAATCGCGCCTTTCGCCGAGCGCGAAGCGCGTGTAGGTGATCGGAAGTCCCATTTCGAGGAAGCGTTTTTCGTAGGCTGTCTTGACCGAAAGCACCTCGTCGGCATAGCCCGAACCGTAGATGTCGGGTTCGGAGACCTCGCAGGGCAGGCCGTAGTGGCGGATGACCTCGTTGGTGTAGGCGTAAAGGTGCTTGGAGTCGGTTTTGAGGTTGATCCATCCGTCGGGACGGAGGATACGGGCATAATGGTCGAGGTAGAGCGGCGAGGTGAGGCGCTTCTTGGCACGCCGCGTCTTGAGCTGCGGGTCGGGGAAGGTGATCCAGATTTCGGACACCTCGCCCTCGGCGAACAGCCCGTTGATGAACTCGACGCGCGTACGCAGGAAGCCCACGTTGTGCATCCGGTTGTCGGTGGCGGTCTTCGCGCCGCGCCACATGCGTGCGCCCTTGATGTCGATGCCGATGTAGTTGCGCAGCGGGTCGCGTTGAGCCAGCGCTACGGTGTATTCGCCTTTGCCGCAGCCCAACTCCAGGACGATGGGGTTGTCGTTGCGGAAGAAATCACGGTTCCAGTTCCCTTTGAGCGGGTGGTCGCTGTGGAACACCTCGTCGAACCCGGGTTGTACGAAACATTCGAAAGTCAGGTTCTCGCGGAACCTGCGGAGCTTGTCTTTGCCCATGGCTGTTGCAATATTATAACTAATATATCGGTCGGCTGCTGCGGGCGCTGTCAGCCGCCGCGTTTGAAATCTTACCCTTCCCTGAACTCCTCCTTCGGAAGGCGCTTATCTGCACCTTGCGGCGAAACCTGCATTTCGGGGAGCGGGTGAATTTATCTGCTTTTCTCCAGGTCGATGCCGATGGCTTCGATCCCGCGGACGGGACGGATCGGCGTGATGATACAGCGGTAATCGCCGCTCTGCGTGAGGCAGATGCGTCGGCGGTAGGGGATCGAGGCTTCGCGCATCAGGGCGGCGGGGCCTTTCGGACGCGGAACGACCAGCAGGAACCACTCGCCGAAGCGGAGCGAATCGGGCGTTATGGTGGCGATGCGGACCGTCAGCGTATCCTCGGTGAAGCGGTCGTTGCAGCGCAGGAAAATCACGGCGTCGCGCAGCGTCACGATGTCGGCGTTCGGCAGGCGGATTTCGGCCCGGGAATCCCACCGGACGGGATCGACATCGGTGGCTGCCGACTGGTGGGGCGAGACACAACTCCCGGCCAGAAGCGCGGCGACTGCGGCCGCGGCAATATGCCCTGCCGAGCGTTTCAACGTGCTTATTGGTTTTGAGGCGCTCCGCCGTTGCCGCCCTGGTTCTGACCCGGGTTGCCCCCTCCGTTGCCTTGGTTGCCGCCGTTGTTACCTTGACCGCCGTTCCCGTTGTTGCCGCCTCCGTTGCCACGGCGGCGGTTGCGGTTGTTACGGTTGCGGTTTCCGCCCTCGCGGTTGCCTCCGTTGTTCTCGCGGGGCTCACCGTTGCCGCCGTTTTCACGGGGTTCGCGGCTGGCGGTATTCTCGTTGCGGTTATTCTGCCCGTTGCGGGGACGGTCGTTGTTTCCGTTTCCGCCGTTCTGGCGTTCCCCGCCGTTGCCGTTGTTGCGCAGGCGGTCGTTGCGGCGCGGCTGCCGGTCGTTGCGGCCGGGCTGTCCTTCGCGCGGCGGCCGGGCTTCCCCGTTCCCCTCCTGTGAGTTGGCCTGCGACGGTTGCGCCTGTCCGTTCTGGTCTCCCGGACGGCCCTGCTCACCGCGGCCCTTGTTGCGGCCTCCGCGTTTGCGGCGTTTGGCCTGGTCGAAGCGGGTGATGCTGTCCTCCTCGGAACGGTAGGTCGGTTCCTCGACTACCGGGCGGATGTCATCGGCGTGCTGCAACTGCTCGACTTTCTTGCCCTGGCGGTTCAGCGACATGATTTCCCGTACGCGCGAGACGGGCAGCGTGGTGACGTTGACCATCGCGTCCTTCGACGAGGAGAAGGTCATCGTGCCGGCCAGCACGTCGCTCTTGACGCAGAACCATTCGCCTTCGGCGGCCTGGAGCGGTTCGCGCAGGCGCGGGAACTCCTTGCGGGCATCGACGTAGGTGTCGTATTCGTACATCATGCAGCACTTCAGTTTTGAGCACTGCCCGGCGAGTTTCTGGGGGTTGAGCGAAATGTCCTGCACGCGGGCGGCTCCCGTCGTGACGCTCGAAAAGCTCGACATCCACGATGCGCAGCACAGTTCGCGGCCGCAGGCGCCCAGTCCGCCGATGCGTCCGGCCTCCTGGCGGGCGCCGATCTGCTTCATCTCGATGCGGATGTGAAACCTCTCGGCGAAGACCTTGATCAGTTCGCGGAAGTCGACGCGCTCGTCGGCGATGTAGTAGAAGATGGCTTTGATCTTGTCGCCCTGGTACTCCACGTCGCCGATTTTCATGTTCAGGCCCATGTCGGCAGCGATCTGGCGCGAGAGGATCATCGTCTCGTGCTCCATGGCGATGGCTTCCTGCCACTTTTCGATGTCGTAGGGCTTGGCCTTGCGGTAAATCTTCTTGTATTCGCCGTTGAAGGGGTTGAAACCCGTGCGGCGCATCTGGCGCGCCACGAGGTCGCCCGTGAGCGAGATCACGCCGATGTCGTGTCCCGGCGAAGCCTCGACGGCCACGATGTCGCCCCGTTTGAGCGGCAGGTTGTTGACATTCTGGTAGAACGAACGGCGGGTGTTTTTGAAACGTACCTCGACGATGTCGCTCGGCATGTTGACCGGGTATTCGTCGAGCCACGCCGTTTCGTGGAGTTTGAAGCACCCGTCGCAGAGCTTGGCTTCAGGCTCCGCGCCGCAGTTGCAGAAGGCGCATCCGCGGCCCACTTCGGGTTTGCAGGCGCCTGTATGTTGTTTTTCGGTATCCATTATAGGTATAATTTGCGTAAAGATACGAAAAAATATTTTATTTCGTCACGTAGAGTTTCCGGATACTGCGGCGGATACGCACAATCATCATCACGGCGGCGGCCGAGAGTCCGAACGAGAAGCCCAGGAAGAGTCCCGAAGGCCCCATGCCCATCGTGAAGCCGAAGAGGTAGCCCACCGGGAGGTTGAGCAGCCAGTAGGAGACGAAGGCGATCGGCATGATGATTTTCACGTCCTGGATGCCGCGCAGGATGCCTACCGAGACGTTCTGGATGCCGTCCGAAAGCTGGTAGAGCGCGGCGAAGATCATCAGTTGCGAGGCGATGGCGATCACCTCGGTATTGGAGGTGAAGAAGGTCGGGATGACGTTGCGCATCGTGATGAAGATGATGGCCGCAAAGGCATTCCACGCCAGCACGAGGTGGTAGGACGCCTTGGCCGCCAGCGACAGTTCGCCGATGTTGCGCGCCCCGTAACAGTGCGACACGCGGATCGTGGTGGCTGCGCCGATCGACATGACGATCATGAAGGCGCAGTTGCCGATGGTGGTGGCGATCTGGTTGGCGCTCATCGTCTCCTTGTTGAACCAGCCCATCATGATGCCCGTGCCGACGAAGGCCGAGGCTTCGAGGAACATCTGCAATGAGATCGGAAGGCCCATGTGGAGCAGTTGTTTGATCGGCGCCCAGGAGTAGTTGCGCGGCGAGAAACCTTCGAGGTAGACGCGGTATTTGCCGCGGCTGTAAAAGTAGCCGATCATCAGGATCGGGGCGATGATGCGCGAAAGCAGCGTACCCAGACCGGCGCCCTCGGCGCCCATTTCGGGGAATCCGTAGCGGCCGTAGATGAATACCCAGTTGAACCCGATGTTCGCGAGGTTGGCGACGATCGTGACGACCATCTCGACCTTCGTGTTGCCCACGCCTTCGAGGAACTGCTTGAAGGTGAAGAACAGCATGATGAAGGGCATGCTGTAAACCAGCATCTTGTAATAGGGGATGGCCATGTCGACCACTTCGACGGGTTGGCCGAGGTGGTACATCAGCGGGATGACGGCATATTGCACGGCAGCCATCACGACGCCCAGCAGTCCGTAAAAAAGGATGCCGTTCTGCAGCAGGCTCGATGATTTCTCGCGGTCGCCCTGGGCGTAGAGTTCGCCCACGAGGGGCGTCATGCCGAGAGCGATGCCGATGGCGGCGATGAAGAGGATGAAGAAGACGGCGCCGCCGAACGACACCGCGGCCAGCGGCTCGGGGTCGGCACCGCCGTAGCGGCCCACCATCACGTTGTCGGCGACCTGCGTCAGAATCTGCCCCAACTGCGTCAGCACGACGGGGAACGCCAGCTTCAGGTTGGCTTTATACTGGTCTTTGTATGTTGCGAATTTGTACATTGCATTCGGGTATTGAGGTGCAAAGATAGCCATTTCCGGCGGGATTGCAATTCACAAACCCCTCCCGGAGCAGAAAAAGCGCCGAAAGGGGTTGCGAAGGTTACGCGCGGAGGGGATCAGTAGGGCAGTTCAATGCGGATGCAGCAGCCCCCGCTGTATTCGGGGCAGACGCGGATGTCGCCCCCGAGGCGGGTGACGATCAGGCGGCAGAGGTAAAGCCCGATGCCCGAACCGGGTTTGAAGGGGTCGACCTTGGTGA
>JAEZTA010000196.1 GCA_023443765.1 Bacteroidota bacterium
GGCCTTCTTCCACGCCTCGTACTCCGAGTAGGAGCCTTCGTAGAAGACCACCTTCGAATCGCCTTCGAACGAAAGGATATGCGTGGCGATACGGTCGAGGAACCAACGGTCATGCGAAATCACAACGGCGCATCCGGCAAAGTTTTCAAGGCCTTCCTCCAGTGCACGCAGCGTGTTAACGTCGATGTCGTTGGTCGGCTCGTCGAGCAGCAGGACGTTGCCTTCTTCCTTCAGGGCGAGGGCCAGGTGCAGGCGGTTACGCTCACCGCCCGACAGCATGCCGCACTTCTTCTCCTGGTCGGCGCCCGAGAAGTTGAAACGGGCCACATAGGCGCGGGCGTTGACCTGCCGGTTGCCCAGCGTCATGAGGTCCAGACCGCCCGAGATCACTTCGAAGACCGTCTTTTCGGGGTCGATCGACTTGTGCTGCTGGTCCACATAGGCCAGTTTCACGGTGGGACCCACGCGGAACGATCCGCTCGTCGGGGTTTCGAGGCCCATGATCATCCGGAAAAGGGTGGTCTTACCTGTTCCGTTGGGGCCGATGACACCCACGATGCCCGCAGGGGGCAGCGAGAACTCAAGTCCTTCGTACAGCACACGGTCGCCAAAGGCTTTCGAAACCTCGTGGGCCTCGATCACCACGTCGCCCAGACGCGGGCCGTTGGGGATGAAGATTTCCAGCTTTTCTTCCTTCTGCTTCGCATCCTCGTTCATCATCTTGTCGTAGGCCGACAGACGGGCCTTCGACTTGGCATGGCGGCCCGAAGGCGACATGCGCACCCACTCCAACTCGCGTTCGAGGGTCTTGCGGCGTTTCGACTCCTGCTTCTCCTCCATGGCCATGCGTGTGGTCTTCTGGTCGAGCCAGCCCGAGTAGTTGCCCTTCCAGGGAATGCCTTCGCCGCGGTCGAGTTCGAGAATCCAGCCCGCCACGTTGTCGAGGAAGTATCGGTCGTGGGTCACGGCGATTACCGTACCCTTGTATTGCTGAAGATGCTGTTCGAGCCAGTCGATCGACTCGGCGTCGAGGTGGTTGGTCGGCTCGTCGAGCAACAGCACGTCGGGCTGCTGCAACAACAGGCGGCACAGCGCTACGCGGCGGCGTTCGCCACCCGAGAGGTACTTGACCGATTCCTCGGGATCGGGACACCGCAGGGCGTCCATCGCACGCTCCAGCACGCTGTCCAACTCCCAGCCGTTGCACTGGTCGATCTTCTCGTACAGCTCGCCCTGACGGTCGATCAGCTTGGCCATCGCATCGTCGTCCATCGGCTCGCACATCTTCATGTTGATCTCCTCATACTCCTTGAGCAGCGCGACCGTGGCCGCACAGCCCTCTTCGACGATCTCGCGGACCGTCTTCGTGTCGTCGAGTTTGGGTTCCTGCTCCAGGTAACCCACCGTGTAGCCCGGCGAGAAGACCACTTCGCCGTCGAAGTTCTTGTCCAGCCCGGCGATGATCTTCATCAGGGTCGATTTACCCGAGCCATTCAGACCGATGATGCCGATCTTGGCACCATAAAAGAAAGAGAGGTAGATGTTGTTGAGCACCCGTTTCTGGTTGGTGAAGGTCTTGCTTACGCCGACCATCGAAAAGATGATTTTTTCGTCTGCCATATAGTTGGTTTGTATTTTTTCGGATTTTGGCAAAGATACAACGAAAATCCGGATTTTTCAGTCTTCCGGACCGGGAATATTTAAATGAAAAGCCCCGTCCTCGGAAAGAGGCGGGGCTTGTTCAAAAGTCGCGGACGACTAGTAGTTCTCCTTCTTGGGCTCGAAGTAAGCCTGCGGGTGCTTGCACGCGGGACAAAGCTTCGGAGCCTCCTCGGCCTCGATGATGAAACCGCAGTTGCGGCACTGCCACCAGATTTTGCCGTCGCGCTTGAAGAAATTGCCGTCCGTCAGGCGGCTCAGCAGCTTCAGGTAACGACGCTCGTGCTCGGCCTCGACGGTCGAAATCATCTTGAACGCCGTGGCGATCTCCATGAAACCTTCCTCTTCGGCAACCTTACCGAATTCGCGGTAGAGTACGTCCCACTCCTCGTTCTCGCCTTTGGCAGCAGCGAGCAGGTTCTCGGCCGTCGTGCCGATGGGACCGGTGGGGTAGCTGGCCGTGATCTCCACGTCGCCGCCTTCGAGGAACTTGAAGAAACGCTCTGCATGCTCTTTTTCCTGCTCTGCGGTCTCGGCGAAAACGCCTGCTATCTGTTCATAACCCTCTTTTTTAGCTTTGCTGGCGAAAAATACGTAACGGCTGCGTGCCTGGCTTTCGCCGGCGAATGCTTTCAGCAGATTCTGCTCGGTGCGTGTACCTTTGATGCTCTTTTCCATAATCCTATATTGTTTAATGTGTGTATTTTCTGCATGACAAAGATAGAAAATTCCGCGAAGAATTTCCAAAAAATCGCCATCGTTTCTTCCTATGGGACTATTCGGTTTACCTATAGGCCGTTTCCCGTCAGCGTATCGAGGTCGGCTCGGAAAACGCTGTACGCTGCGGGCAGCGCCATCGTATCGGCCGCCTCGGGCGTCAGGATGCGGTAGCCCGGGACGCTGACCCACACGGGCGTCGTTTCGAGCCGGTAAGTCATCCGACCCTCGGGATGCCGGACCGCTACCACAGCGGCGACCAATCCGCCGTCGGTGTAGCGGCGACGCTGGCCCGAGACGAGGTTGCCCAGCGAATAGAGCACCACGTGCGACGAATCGGCCGTCCAGGGCTGAATCACATGCGGATGACTCCCGACCACCACATCGGTTCCGTGACGACGCAAAAATGCGGCCAAACTCCGCTGCGCGGCATTTTCGCGCCGCTGATACTCGTCGCCCCAGTGGACGCACGCAACGATGAAGTCGACCCCGGCATTGCGCGCCGCCGCAAGGTCCGCGGCGATGCGTACGGTGTCGATCAGGTTCACGATCGTACCCTTCGGGACCGGCATGCCATTGGTTCCGTAGGTATAGTTCACGATGGCCAGCCGCATGCTGCAATACGTGAGGTAGAGCGGATTATTCGCTTTGTAATCAAGACTATCCACAAACACGCCCGTGTGACGTATCCCGCAGCGGTCCAGTTCTTCGATGCTCGTGCGGATGCCATCCACGCCGCCGTCGCAGCAATGGTTGTTGGCCAGCACGGCGACATCCACACCTGCGTCGCGTAGGGCATCGGCCAGCGCCACGGGCGACCGGAAAAGCGGATAACCCGTATAGGTATTCCGGCGCGTGAGCGTGGTTTCGAGGTTGACGACGGCCAGGTCGGCGGCCTTTATGCGGGGTACGAGGGTCCGGAAAACAGGCTCGTAGTCGAATCCGTCGTCGCGGCGCACGGCGTTGACCTGCGGCATGTGCTGCATTACGTCGCCGCCGAAAAACAACCGCATCCGCTGGGGCGGCGGAATGCGTCCCGAGCCCGTCCAGCCGGCAGGCAGCGGAGGCATGAGCCGCACGGGACCTCCCGCGGGCGTGCAGCACGTCGCGGCGAATGTTAGGGCGATCAGGATATGTATTTGACGTATTCGCATGGCAATTGCGGTGTAAAGTTACGCAAAAACGAATCCATGCGCAATTTTTCAGATTCATCCCGCGCAACCTCAGGGATAGCCGCTATTTGCGGTTGGGATTCTTGGGGAACCAGCCTTTGGCGACGCGTTCGCGCTGTTCGAACAGTTCGCCGATCGACCAGAGCGACGAAGCGCCCCATACGGCCAGCAGCGTCGACCAGAGGATGTGCCGCACAGCGATCGAGCCGACGATCGCGGCAATGCCCATCACCAGGAACAGCCACCAGATTTTCACGCCGAAATAGTATTCGCCTTTGGTGACCATCGGGTGAAAGATGCCGATGATCAGGAACGTGGCTATGCCGATGACAATGCCCGTGAGATTATATTGTGCTAAAAATTCCATGGTATTTTAAGTTTAAAATTTGACAAATATAGGTAAAACGCATCAGGACTCCTGAGGTTGCGAATCGCGGTCGGAAGAGCGCTGGTAGGCCCGCAATCCGAATTCGGGAAGGACGGCGAAGAGGTGGTCAAAAACCGCTCCCTGCACCCCTTCGTAGACGATCCAGTCCGTATCGCGGGTGAAGCAGTAGACCTCGACCGGAATGCCCTCCGGGGTAGGTTGGAGCGTCCGGACCATCTGCATCAGGTCGGGATGGATGCCCGGGTGGCTCTTTATATAACGTGCGGCGTACTCCCGCAGGGCGTAAAGGTTGACGACGGGTTCAGCACTATCGGCAGCCTGCACCAATCCTTCTTTGCGGAGCTTTAGCAATTCGTCTTCCGGGCAGACGCGCACCGAACTCGCGTCGATCAGCAGCGACCGTTTGATGCGTCGCCCGCCACTATCCCACATGCCCCGCCAGTTCTGGAACGAATCGCTGACCAGCGCATAGGGCGGAATCGTCGTGATGGTCTTGTCGAAATTCTGGACTTTGACCGTCGTCAGCGTCACCTCCGTAACATAACCGTCGGCACCATATTTGGCCATCGTGATCCAGTCCCCCGGGCGTAGCATATCGTTGGCCGAAAGCTGTACGCCCGCGACAAGGCCCAGGATGCTGTCCCTGAAGATCAGCATGATGATAGCCGCCGAAGCGCCCAGTCCGGCCAGGATCGTCGTGGCGTCGCGGCCGATAAGGATGCTGATGATGAGGATGCCCCCGACACAGACCGCCAGCAGCTTGATCATCTGGTAAACGCCTTTCAGCGGGCGGTTGCGCAGGGTTTCGTGCTGGCTGGAAATGTCATAGAGCGTGTCGAGGAATGCCCCGACGAGTTGCAGGAAAACGACGATCAGATAGACCAGGCAGCCTTTGTGCAGAACGTCCAGCAGGAGCGGCATATCGTAGAAGGCCGCGCGGAGCAGGATGTACCAGACAACGGGCGGAATCAGGCGCGCAGCGGCGTGCATCACCTTGTCGCTGAAAAGGTAATCGTCCCAGGTCGCTTTTGTCCGGGCGCTGATTTTCTGCAACGCCGGTATGACCAGATGGCGGAACAACATCGTCGTCACATAGGCAACGAGAAGTATTCCCAGTATAATAATCGTCTTGGTGGTCAGTCCGATATATGCTTCGCTCCATCCGGATTCCGTCAGCCAGCCAGCTATCAGTTCGTTCAGTTCCTTCATACTTCATTGATTTGTCCGATGGGCAAAGATAACAAAATTCCGGTCGGTTGCCGCCGGGGAGCGGAGAAAGAAAACCGGGGGCGGGTACGAAAAAAAACGTTCCATGCAACAGTCGGGCCGATTTTTCGGTCCGGAGCGGATTCGTTCGCGGACGCCGACCGCAAAAAGGCTCAAACGGTATTCTTTGGCGCTTTTTGGTCGGCGATTAACCGCGGCTTTGCCCGCAGAACCTTCTGTACTTTTTGGCCGCAAAAAGTACCAAAAACTCCCCGACGGATGCTTTCGCCTACTCCGTCCTGTCTAACGTTCGAAACGGGCGCCTATTCGCGGGGGCGCACGCGCCCCAGCCCCGTTTCTTACCACTTTTAGCCGGGCCTCCATTTGACGGCTCAGGCATCGAGTCGGGATCATTCGCCGCGGAACGCGGCGTGAGTAGTCCGCATTATCGCTTGCAGCGGAAAAAGAACGGCGCGAAGGCAGAGCGTTAAAAAACGGGGCCGGTTTGCTCGCAAACCCGCGAAGGCGCCCGTTTTAGCGCAGCCGAGCGACGTTCCCGCGAAAGCGACATGCGGATGGTTTTGGGCACCTTTTGCCACCAAAAGGTGCAAAGAATCCCCGCGGATGAAAGCCGCGGTTAACGGCTTTTGACGACCAAAAAGCGGCAAAGAACAAAAAAGCCCCGCCGGGGAGGGCAGGGGGCGAACGACACGACACAGGCCGCAAAAAAAGGCGGTTCCCGAAGAAACCGCCCGAAAAATACTCAATACTATTTATATATACAGCACGTCAGAAGCTGTATTGCAACATCACATTCACGCGGTTGGCATGGCCCTTGTCGTCGTTCATGTCTTTGCGCGAACCGTAGAGGTATTCGCCGGCCACCTTGCAGCGCGGGGTGATCGAGTAGAAGATATTGCCGAAGATGTAGTCGCCCTGCTTGTACTGGTCGTCGGCATAGAAACCGTGGCTGCGCTGTACGCGGACCATCGAGTAGCCGCCCGAAATGAACAGGCGCCGGGTCAGGTTGATCTGGGCTGCGGCCTGCCATCCCCACATCGGCATCGTCTGGATCTGGTCGGCATTTTCCGGATTGGGCGTGAAGTCGAGGCCCGAACCGGTCAGATCCTGAATATAAGGAGTAATACCCTTGCCGTAAACGCCGTTCATAAAGAGTTGCAGAGGCCGTGCAACCTTGATCGTACCGCTGAACTGCACGCCCCAGCCCAGCAGCGAGGTGTTGTTACCCGTGCGGAGGTTGTGGAGGTACATATTGCGCACGACGCCCGAAGCGCGGATATGGCTGTCGCGGTTAGCGCCCCACGCATACTGGAAGTAGGCCGGGAAGTCGGGAACACGCTGTTTCAGCGTCGCGAAATTGTCGTTATACGTGCCGCTCACCTGGGGCATTTCGGCCGCAACGCCGAATTTGAGATGGTTCTGCGCGAAGCCGACCTCGTAGCGGATCATCGTGGCGAAGTTGAAGTTATAGGCGTTGGGACCCTGAAAGTCGATGGTCGTCGGAGCGGCCGAAAGGTCGCAGAAGGTCGTTACGTCGCGGCCCAGTGTAAAGCCCAGGAACGACACGTAAGCCGAACGCAGACGGGGCGTATAGCTGCCCTCTGCGCCGCCGCGGAAGTCGGCGTCCATGAATACGACGACACGGCCCAGTGCACGGGTGTTGGTGATGGCCTTCAGAAAAAGACGCGAAGTCGACGCATCCATCATCAACTTCTGTTTGGTGTCGTAATTGCCGTGGACGGGAATGTCGTAGGTCACGAAGTCGATATTGTCGACGATGCCGTCGAAATCGTAGCCCGCACAGAGGCTGACGAAGCCGCCCAGCGAGAACGAGAACCGGTTGTTCTTCGTGGCGAAGACGAACTGGGGCTTCTCAACCTGCTGGAAACCGGGACGATGCGTGTCGATATAGTCCTGCGTGGCGTTGTCCATCGCCATGCGGTTGAGCGCAGCCGCCTGACGCATCGCAGCTGGGCCGAAGTAGATGGTGTCCACCTCCTGTGCGGAGATCAGGTAGACCGTAGGGGAGTACTCGCCCCGCATGGCCTTGCGTTCGAAGCGTTGCGCCGATGCGGACCCCGCAAGCAGCAGAGCCACAATCAGAAGTCGAAATGTTTTCATAAGCTGAATAAATTTGGTTTTTATTAATGTTCCTGCTCGTTCTCAGTGAGTTAAAACTCACCGGAAAAATCAGCAAGTTGTATGCCAAAGAATCGGCCCGAATAGCAAATTTTACTATCTTTGTAGGCAATAAATAAAAGGTATATATGCTTTTTTTGATGACTTTGTTCCTCTCCCTGACAGCTATCGTCGCCGATGGGATTCATTTTTACCGCCGTCGTCGCCGGAAAGACCCCGCAGGCCGTGCGCTCATCGCATGGGTCGTCGTGACCGATGCCCTGCCGATCATTTCGTCGGTCATCAGCGCCCTGAGCCGCGACAACGGTACAGGATTGATGTACGTCTACATGTGGTTGTTCTGGGGATGGATCATCACCGTCCTGCCGCGCCTTGCATTCTATGTCTTCAACTTCATACACCTGCGCCGCACGGGCTACGTCGTTGCCGGCGCATTCGTCCTTTTCGTCCTCTGGGGTACGACCTGGGGCCGCACGCGCATCCATGTAAACCGGGTGGAAATCTGCTCCGACCGCATTCCCGAAGCCTTCGATGGTTACAGGTTCGTCCAGATCACGGACACCCACGTGGGAACGCTCGTCCGCCCCGAACGCGAACTGACGCGTCTGGCGGACAGCATAAACGCCCTGCGGCCCGATGCCGTGTTCTTCACGGGCGACCTGGTGAACATCCGCGCCGAAGAGCTCGACGACCGCATCATGGCGCTCCTGCGGCGCATCGAAGGCCCGGTCTGGTCGGTCACGGGCAATCACGACGTGGGGACCTACATCAAAGATTCGATTAGTTTCCCGGCAGCCGACGAAGCCCGCGAGGTGGTTGCACGCCAGCGATCGATGGGGTGGAACGTGCTGGAAGACACGACCGTCTACCTGCGGCGCGGCGCCGACAGCATCTCGCTCACGGGCCTCTCGTTCGACCCCGCGCTGCGCGAACGCCGCCACGACCGCGACCTGCCGGGAACGGCGATTCCGTCGGCCTACGACGGGATCCCGGATTCGCTTTACAACATCACCCTCGTCCACATTCCGCAACTCTGGGAACAGATCGTGGAGGCCGGATACGGTGATCTGACGCTCGTGGGGCACGTCCATTCGATGCAGTTCAAAATCCGCCCCTGGGGCCGCGGATGGTCGCCGGCAGCGTGGATTTACAAACACTGGAGCGGACGTTACGAGATGGGGCGCCACACACTCTATGTCAACGACGGCACGGGATATGTTGCGTATCCGATGCGGCTGGGCGCATGGCCCGAAGTTACTCTGTTTACCTTGAAACGATGCAAATAACACTCTCTTTTGCCACGACCGCCGACGGCTATCTGGACGACAACAGCCCGCGGCGACTGATGATCTCGACTCCCGAAGACTGGGAGGCGGTGCTTCGCCTGCGCGCCCGGCACGACGCGATTCTGGTGGGTGCTGAAACGCTGCGGCGCGACGATCCGGCATTGCTCCTGCGCGACCCCGCAGCCCGCGAACAGCGGTTGGCAAGGGGATTGCACCCCGACCTGACGAAAGTCACCGTCACCCGCTCGGGAGGGCTTGCGCCCACCATGCGGTTCTTCACGGAAGGCGATGCGAATCGTTATGTTTTTTCGCAGGTTAAAATGCCCGAATTAAAGGATATTGCAGAGGTTATATCAACCGATGATTCAATTACGGCAACCTTTATTGTCACCGAACTCGAAAAGCGCGGGGTAGGCAGCCTGCTGGTCGAAGGAGGCGCCGAAATACTGCGCATGTTCCTCGCCGAGGGGATGGCCGACACGGTGCGCCGGGCGGTCAATCCGCAACTGGTGCTGGGGCCGGAAAAGGGCGGAGCCCGGTTCGATTTCAAGGTTCCGGAAGGCGCCGGATGCCGGTATGAAAACCTGGGCGGCATGGAGGTTACAACCTGCACGCTGCATCCCGACACCTCGGCCGAAGACCGCCGTTACCTGGCGCTGGCCGTTGCCGAAGGATTTCGCTGCGCGCCCAGTCCGAGTTCCTACTGCGTGGGGGCCGTAATCGTACTTCCCGACGGGCGGACCTTCACGGGTTACACCCACGAAACTTCGCCCACGCACCACGCCGAGCAGGAGGCGATTCGCAAGGCCCTCGATGCAGGCGCAAAGTTGCGCGGTGCAGCGATCTACTCCTCGATGGAGCCGTGTTCGCAGCGGAAAAGCGAACCGGAGAGTTGTACGCAACTGATCCTGCGCCATGGATTTGCCCGCGTGGTTTTTGCATTGTATGAACCCGACCACTTCGTCTGCTGCCGCGGGGCGCAGACGCTGCGCGAAGCCGGGGTCGATGTACGGGTTTATCCCGAACTGGCCGGGGGTGTACGCGAGGCCAATGCGCATCTGGGATGATAAAACAGGCGCAATTTGTGTCCATAAGGACCTAAAAATGTCCTAAACGCCCGGAGGATCGCAGAAGATATTGCAAGAAAATCTATATTTGCCGAATAAACGCATGAATACTATGAAAATAGCAGTCAAGATCGCCTTCCTGGCGGCGGCGATGGTCCCGGCGGCAACATCCGCGCAGGAGACCGGGCAGATGCTCTCGCTCGACGAGGCAATCGCCGTCACCCTCACGGAGAACCCTGCGCTGAAGGCCGCTGCCTACGAGGAGCGCGCCGCGCAGCAGGAACGCCGCGCGGCTATCGGTCTTCGCATGCCGCAGATCAACGTCTCGGGTGCATATGCCTATATGGCCAAGGACATCGGATTCGACTTCAACGACATGAAAGGTCCGGCCAAAGACCTCGCGGGGAAAATCCTCGGCAGCGGAATGATTACCGATCCGGCCATCATTCAGGGCATCCAGGGGCTTCTGAACCCGATGATGAACGCCGACTGGTTCCTCAAGGTGCAGGACCAGAGCCTCGGGTTCGTGGGCGGCGAAGTGACCGTTCCGATCTGGATGGGCGGCAAGATCAACGCCGCGAACCGCGCCGCGAAGATCAACGAAAAAACAGCCGTCGAGCAGGGCAATCAGACCCGCAACGCGCTGATATCCGAACTGGTGGAACGTTATTTCGGGCTGGCTCTCGCCACGCAGGTCGTCGAGGTGCGCCAGCAGGTGGTGGACGGCGTGCGCAAGCACCTCGAAGATGCCCGGGCGCTCGAACGAAACGGCATGATCGCTCAGACCGAACGCCTCTACGTAGAGTTCAAGATGGCCGAGGCCGAGCGCGAACTGGCGAACGCCAAACTGCAGGCCGAGACCATTGCCAGCGCCCTGTCGAACACGCTGGGCCGCGAGAACGAGTGGCGACCGGTGACGGCGATGTTCATGCTCGGAAAAGTGGAGGAACTGGCTTATTACCAGGACCTCGCACAGGCCCGCAACCCGCTGCTGAGCCAGGTGTCGCTCAAACGTGAACTGGCGCAGGAGGGCGTACGCGCCCAGCGCGCCAACTTCCTGCCTCAGGTGGCTGCCATCGGCGGAGGAACGTTCTACAACTACCAGGTGGCAGGGCTCGTGCCCCGCTGGGCTGTGGGCGTAGGCGTCAACATCAAGATTTTCGACGGTCTGAACCGCGAATACAAATACTCGGCAGCCAAGCAGACCGTACGCCGGGTGGGCGAATTGCAGAACAAGGCCGGAAAGGACATTTCGGTGATGGTGGAGAAACTCTACAACCAGATGATGAACTACCGCAATCAGATGACCTCGATCGACGCTTCGCTGAAATTCGCCGAGGAATACCTGCGGATGAAGAACGTCGCATTCCTCGAAGGGATGAGTTCCTCGTCGGACCTGATCGACGCCGAGCTGAACCTCGCAGGGGTTCGCACCGAGCGTTTGCAGGCGGCTTACAACTACGACCTGCTGCTGGCCCGGTTGCTCGAAGCTGCGGGCATCAGCGACGAATTCCCGGCCTATGCACGCCGCAACGATGCGCAGGCGGTTCTGTTTGATAAAAAATAACAAGTATACAATATGAAACGAAGCAACGTAATCGGAATCTTAGCGGCCGCAGCGGTCATCGTCCTCTCGGTCGTGCTGATCAGCTGGTACCTCACCAAACGGACCCCGATGCTGATTCAGGGTACGGTGGAGTGCACCACCTACAAGGCCTCGTCGAAGGTCCCGGGCCGTATCGACGACATGAAGGTCGCGCAGGGCGACCGTGTGGAGAAGGGCCAACTCCTCTACACGCTTTCGACGCCCGAACTGGAGGCCAAGCTCCAGCAGGCCGAGGCCGTGAAGAGCGCCGCCGCCGCATTGGACGCCGCAGCTCTTGCCGGCGCCCGCGTGCAGCAGATCGCGGCTGCAATGAACATGTGGCAGAAGGCCCAGGCCGGGCTGGAACTGGCTCACAAGACCTATGAGCGCGTACAGAACCTCTACAACGACGGGGTAGTTCCGGCACAGAAGCTCGACGAAGCTACGGCCAATTACAAAGCCATGGAAGCGACGGCAATGGCCGCCAAGGCGCAGTATGACCTGGCGATGGACGGAGCCCGCAAGGAGGACAAGGAGGCTGCCGCCGCCCGCGTCCGCCAGGCCGAGGGAGCCGTGAGCGAAGTGGAGTCGTACATCAGCGACGCCATGGTTTATTCGCCCGTGACGGGTGAAATCTCGACGATCATCGCCGAGCAGGGCGAGCTGGTCGGCAGCGGCTATCCCGTGGTCGCCATCCTCGACATGAGCGACATGTGGGTGACGTTCAACGTGAAGGAGACGCTGCTTCCGGGCCTGAAAATGGGAACCCGCATGAGCGGTTACGTTCCGGCGCTGAATAAGGATGTGGAGTTCGAAGTGACTTACATCTCGCCGCAGGCCGATTTCGCAACGTGGTCGGCAACCCGCACGCAGGGTGGATTCGACATCCGCACCTTCGCCATCAAGGCTAAAGCCGTTTCCGAGGCAGAGAACATGCGCCCCGGCATGAGCGTACTCGTCGACTGGGAACAAATCGGGAAATAAGCGATGCCCGGATTCCTGCACAATACCTACGCCGTCATGCGGCGGGAAATGGGCCGACTGACCCATCAGCCGATGTATTTCGTGCTGATGATCATCCTGCCCGTGGTGTCGTTTGCATTTTTCGCCCTGCTGTTCAACCAGGGTGCGATCCGCAACATCCCGATCGCCGTCCTGGACGAGGACAACACGACGCTCTCGCGCAAGGCCGTGCAGATGATCGACGACACCCCGACAGCGATGGTGGCCTACGGCATTCAGGGCATGGACGAAGGCGAACGGCTGATGCGCGAAGGGAAGATCATGTGCATCGTGCAGATTCCGGCCTTCTTCGAAAAGAACATCCTGAGCAACAGCCAGACCCATCTCGAAAGCTATGTTTCGGGAACGAACATCACGGTCAACGGATTGTTGTCGAAAGATATACAGACTGCCGTGACGACCTTTACGGCCGGCATCCAGCTCCAGGTGCTTATGAAGCAGGGGCTTTCCCAGCGGCAGGCCATGGCGCAGTTGATGCCCGTACGGTTCGACAAGCACGTACTCTTCAATCCGCACATCAACTACGGTTATTACCTCTCGCCGAGTTTCATGCCGATGATGCTGATGATCTTCGTCGTGATGGTGACCGTTTTCGCCATCGGCACAGAGCTCAAGCATGCGACAGCCCGCGAATGGCTCGGCACGGGCAACGGCTCGGTCGTAGCGGCGCTGCTGGGTAAGGTGCTGCCCATTACGGCGGTGATGTTCCTGATCTCGCTGGTGATGCTCCTGATCAATTTCAAGATCGTGGGTACGCCCCTGAACGGCAGCCTCACGGTTATCCTCGTCAGCACGCTGCTGTTCATCCTCAGCTACCAGTCGATCTCGGTGCTGATAGTTTCGCTGCTCGCGAACCTGCGCTTGTCGCTCTCGATCGGCGGCGGATATTCGGTGCTGGCGTTCACCTTCTCGGGACTGACGTTCCCGATCATGGCCATGTGGGAGCCGATGCAGTGGGTGAGCAAAATTTTCCCGTTCACGTTCTACACCGACATCTTCGTCGACCAGATGTTGCGCGGTACCCCGTGGGTCTACTCGCTGCCCGACCTCTGCTACCTGTCGCTGTTCATCGTTTTACCGCTCCTGTGCCTGCCGCGCCTGAAAAAGGTATGCACGGAGGAAAAATTCTGGGGGAGATTGTAATATGAGCCGATTCACACGACAAACAACTTCCTACTGGCAGCAATTCGGGGCGGTCGTCCGCAACGAGTTCCGCACGATCTTCAAGGACGGGGGCGTGATGCTGATCCTGATTTTCGCGCTGATCATCTACGCCACGGTCTATTCGCTGGCTTACGGATCGCAGGTGCTCCGCGACGTGCCGATCGGCGTGGTGGACGAATGCCGCACACCGACCAGCCGCAGCCTGATCGACACCTTCAACGCCGGGCCGAATACCTATGTGGCTTACAACCCGACCTCGATGGAGGAGGCCAAAGAGTTGTTCTTCGGCCGCAAGATATACGGCGTGGTCTACATTCCGTCCGATTACGAGGAGAAACTCTACGGCGGCGAGCAGGCCAACGTGGCGATCTACGCCGACGCCAGCTATTTCCTGATGTACCGCCAGGTATTCCAAGAGGTTGTGACCTCGATCGGTAAGACGGGTGCGATGGTCGAGTTCCAGCGCCTGATCGCCAAGGGGGCCAATATCCCGCAGGCGCAGGCCACGACCCAGCCCGTGATCTATGAGTCGCACAACCTGTTCAACCCTTATCTGGGTTACGGCACGTTCGTCATGCCGGCGATCATCATGGTTATCATCCAACAGACGATGCTTATCGGCATCGGCATGATCGGCGGTACATGGCGCGAATTCGGGCTTTACCACAAACTCTGCCCCAGGGGACGGCGGCGAATGTCGACGCTCCCCGTAGTGCTGGGGCGTGCACTGGTTTACGGGCTGATCTATGCCGTAACCTGCACCTATATCCTCGGACTGCATTACCGGCTGTTCCACTTCCCGATGAACGGTGCCGTGGGGGCTGTCGTGCTCTTTATTGCGGCTTATCTGGCAGCCTGCATCGCCATGGGCATTGCCGTATCGACGCTGTTCCGCTACCGCGAGAACTCACTGCTGCTGTTGCTCTGGACCTCGATTCCGGTGCTGATGCTCAGCGGCGTGTCGTATCCGCGCGAGGGTATTCCCGACTGGCTGTTCAACCTCGGACAACTCTTCCCGAGCAGCCACGGCGTGAACGGATTCATCCGCATACAGACCATGGGGGCTTCGATCCCCGAGGTGCTCGCCGAAATCAAATGGCTGATCATCCTGACGGTCGTATACGGCGGGCTGGCCTGCATCGGCATCCACCAGGTGATCGGCCGCGAACAGCGCGAACGCCTCACCCGGAAAACGACCACCGACGAAAAAAACTAAAAACACTCCGGTTACACCATAAAAAAAGACGTTAGGCTGAAACCTAACGTCTTTTTTTGTTATCTCGGTCCTCCGTGGAACCCGCCGCCCGGAGGAGGTCCCCCAGGGCCGCCGGGCCCCATGCGGCGCGGACCTGAGGAGGATTCGACGCCTTCGTAGTCCTTCATGTTGCGCGAACCTTTCTTACCGAAGCGGCGCAGGTTATAGGTGAACTGCACCATGTAGTAACGACCGATGACGCTGTTCGTCGAATTCTGCGTCCAGCCCGAGCCTGTCGAGCGGGAGAAAGCCCGGTTCTGGTTGAAGAGGTCGTTCACGCCGACCATCACTTCGCCGCGCTTGTTCTTAAAGACCTTCTTACCCAGCCATGCGTTGCAAAGCAGATAATCCTCGGTATAGTCGTTCGTAAAGCCGATATACTGCGTATAGGCGGCGCTTGCCGTGAAGGTGAAGCCCAGCGGGAAGACAAACTTCATGTTGCCCTGCGCCGTGTGGTTGAAGTAACGGTTTTTCGAATTGTTGTCGTTCAGCGAGTTGGTGGCCTCGTTGTAGGTTCCGTTCCACGAAAGGGTGAAATCGACGTTCTCCGAGATGTTGCTGCTCAGCACGGTCCGGAAATCGTAACCCATATTCTTGGTGTCGTTGCGGTCGCCGCCTTCAATCAGTCCCGTCGCGGTGTTCACCACGCCGCCCAGCATACTGGGGGTCTTGGAGTAGATGACGCCCGCCATAACGTTCAGGTTACTTTTGAGGAAGCCGACCGGAAGACCGTAGCTCAGGTGCGTACGCAGGTTCCAGTAGCCATTGAGGTTGACCGTCGTCGAATAGAAATTCGGCGTATACTCCTCGCCGTCGATGTTCAGCACGCCGGGTTTCTGCACCACATGCTGGGCATTGTAATCCTGGGTGGTCTCCATCGAGAACATCCACATGAACGTGCGGCCCTTCTCCACATTGGAATTGGTGTAGTTCACGCTCGCACGGTGGGAGTAGGTGGGATTCAGGCCGGGATTACCGCGGCTGATATTCTGGGCATCGGACACGTCGTAGATGCTCTGCAGGTCGGTGATCGACGGGTCGCTCGTATAGGACGATACGTAGAGACGCAGCGCATTTTCGCGGTTGATGTTCAACTGGCCCATCATGAAATAGGTCACGTTGTTGTAGTTGTGCTTAATCTTCTCGGCATCGCCGCGCACGACCTGTCCGTCGAGCGAGGAGCGCTGATAGTAGACATTCGCGATGAACGTATTGCGTTCCTTCGAATAACGGAAGCCCGGACCGGCAGCCTGCGTGAGGTAGCCGCTCTCGTAAGAGTTCGACAGCTGAGGATTGAGCGTACCGCCCGTGAAGGTGTCGTCGTCAGTGACGTAGGATTTCTTGTCGCGTTCCTGCGAACTGTACGAAACCCGGTACTGGAAGCTCAACTGGGCATATTTGGCCACCGGTTCGGTGTAGGTGAAACTACCGCGCAGGCTGTACGACGACGAGGGAGCCTGCGAACGCAGGTAGCGCAGGTCGGTGTAATCTTCGGGATTCCACAGAAGGGGATCGTTGCCCCCGCCGGGACGGGTGTCGGAGATCGCCTTGATGTTCGACCACGAATTGGAGTTGTTGGTATTATCGGAGTAGCTGAACGACCCGTCGAGGGTGATCGTACGACCGTCCTTACCCAGTTTGGCGCGGTAGACGGCGCTCGAACCGACGTTGTAGCCGTTGCGCAGGGCGTCGCTGAAATTATCCGTACGGCTATAACCGCTTTCGCCATACTGCCATCCGAGCGTCTGGCTCCACGGGTCGTTGGACTGGTAGCTGAAGCGCGGACGGATCATCAGGTTCTGGTTCTCGGAGATTTTCCACTCCATGCGGGCGTTGAAACGATGGTTGTAGCCCTTCGTGTCGGAATAGCCGTTGGTCATCAGCGTGTCGACCTGCATCGGGGCTTCGTACCATTTGTCGACCGACGAACGGTTCTCGGTATTGGTGTTGTTGAAGAAATAGCTGCCCTGGAACGTCACCTGGTCGCGTTTACCCCATGAGTCGGAGTAGTTGATACCGATGGCGTTCACCGAAGCCACGCCGCTCTGCGGACGCACCATATACTGTCCCACGCCGCCGCGACGGCCGCCACCGCGGCCCGAACTGCCCGAAACACCCAGGATGTCCTCGAACGAGAAGTTCTGCTGGTTGACGTTGTTGAACAGGCCGATCAGCGAAATACGACTGTCACCGCTGAACACGTTGGCGTTACCGCCTGCGATGTATTTGACTTTGTCTTCGGTTTTGGTGTCGGCGTCATAACCCATACCGGCGTAAAGTTTGCCGAACTGGCCCTGGCGCATGTTGGCGTGGGTCACGATGTTGAGCGCTTTGTAGCCCTCGCCGTCGTCCATGCCCGAAAATTCGGCTGCGTCGGAGAGTTTGTTGTAGACCTCCACGCGGTCGACAGCCTGCGCCGGGAGCGACTTGATGGCCGTCGTGACATCCTCGCCGAAGAACTCCTTGCCGTCGACGAAGACCTTCTTGATCTGCTCGCCCTGCGCCTCGACCGTACCGTCGCTGATGGTGATGCCGGGCATCTTCTTCAACAGGCCTTCGACATCGGCGTCGTCCGTAACCTTAAATGCCCCGGCGTTGTAACTCACCGTGTCGCCCTTCTGCGAGGTGCGCAGCGCCTTGGCCTCCTTGACGACCGTTTCGATCTGCACGCCGGCCTTGAGTTTCAGCTTACCGAGGCTGAGTTTCGGCGTCGAGAGGCGGAAGGTAGTGTCGAGTTTGTTGTAACCCAGGAAATCGACCGACAGCGTGTATTCGCCGTAGCTGAGCGACGGGATCGACACGGCGCCTTTGAAGGCCGAGGTGAAATACTGTTTTTTCTCCGGGGTTTTGACGGGAGTCACGGTCAGCACGGCTCCGGCAACGGTCTCCCCGGTGTCAGTGTCGACGACCGTAGCCGTGACGCTGCCTTTCTGGGCAAATGCCGCAGCTGCAAAAAGCGTCAGCAGGGTGGTGAGTAGTATTCGTTTCATCTTGTTCTGTTTGTATGCGTCTTCTGTTTGTGTGTGCATTCAGGATTAGCGCACGCGAAGTTAACCTTTTTGCGGTTATTTTACGCCTGCTGCAGGGCGAATCGACAAAAAAAGGGCGTCAGTCGACCGGACCGACGCCCCCGGCTGCAACTAGCCGTAGAGAGACCTAACCTCACTCCTTTTCCTTCCTGTCCTTTTTGGGACAAGGCTTGTTGCAGCATTCCTTATCACCTCCGCGACGATCTCCCTTGTGCATCATCTGCGGACCATGACCGCGCCGTTCGCCCGGGCCCTGAGCCTGCATCTGCGACCACTGGACGAACTGTTCGGTCGTCAGGATCGACTTCATCTTCTCGGCCTCGGCCTTGCGGGCCTCCTTCATCTTTTCGCGCATGGCCATCATCTCCTTGATCTGCTGGAAATTCACATTGTAAACCTCCTTGGCCTGCGCTTCCGTGAGGTTCAGGTTCTTCTGCATGCGCTCGGTCATGCGCTGAGCCATCTGTTCAACGGTCGGACGTTCCTTGGGAGCCGGAGCCGGTTTCTTATCCTGCGCAAAAGCGCTCGTTCCTGCCATCAGGCAGAGGGCCATAGCGGCCGCAAAAATCTTCTTTTTCATAACTTTTCGAATTTGATTGTGCATCACTAAATTCATTTGGGGGATTCGGTTTCCCGAGGTTCCTGATGCAAAGGTAAGACCAAAAAAGAAACCCGGAGCGGGGCTCCGGGTAAAACGGCAGAACGACGGGGCCAACCGTCTATTCGGCAGGGTGAAGCGACCTCAGCCACGCCTTGAATTCGGGTACGCGGGCCTTGGAGATGACGATCCGTTCGGGTGTTTCGACCACGAGGTGCAGCGCGAGGCGGCTGCCGAACCACACGGCGATCTCCTTCACGGCGCGGCGTGCGACGATGAACTGGCGGTTGGCGCGGAAGAAATCCACCTCAGGCAGCAGGGCCTGCAACGCTTCGAGGGTTTTGTCCATCGGGTAGACCGTGCCGTCGAAACAGCAGGCCGTGACCTTTTCGTTGCTGGTATAGCAGTAGGCGATCTGTTCGCGTTGCAGGGGGATGATCCTGTCGCGCACGTGGACCAGGAAAACGTCTTCCCGGCGGCTGGCAGCCATCGTACGGACGCGGGAACCGTAGTCGCTGCGTTCGACCGACGTAAGGCGGTGCAGTTTGGACAACGCGCGGTCGACATCCGAAGCATTGAGCGGCTTGAGCAGGTAGTCGATGCTGTTGACCTTAAAGGCTTCGAGGGCATACTGGTCGTAGGCCGTCGTAAAGATGACCGGGACGGTGATCTCCACGGCATCGAAGATGCGGAACGAATCGCCGTCGGCCAGATGGATGTCCATGAACAGCAGGTCGGGCTGGGGATTCGCGCGGAGCCATTCGATGCTCTCCTCGACGCTTTCGAGCGTCGCGATGATCTCCATGTCGGGGGCCGCCTGCCGCAGAATCGCCGCAAGGTTGCGCGCAGCAGCGGTTTCGTCTTCAATAATCAGGGCTTTCATCATACAACGGGATTTTGCAGCGGCATACGCACGGAGAAGGTCTCGCCGTCGTCGACGATTTCGATGTCGCTGCCTGTAATCAGGTGCCAGCGGTTACGCAGGTTTTCGAGTCCGATGCCGGTCGAAGGTTCGGGTTCGAGCTTGGGAACCTTGGGGTTCGACACGATGAGCAGGTCGTCTTCGGTACGGACCGAGATGTGGAACGGCTTGTTGCGGGTGATCGAATTGTGCTTGACGGCGTTGTCGATCAGCGGTTGCAGCGAGAAAGCCGGGAGTTTCCACGTCAGGAACCGGTCGTCCACGTCGATGTCGAAAAAGAGTTTGTCGGCATAACGTATCTTAAAGAGGTAACTGTATGCTTCGAGGAATTTCAGTTCCTCATCGAGCGTCATCAGCATGCTCTGGCCGTTCTGAATGATGTAGCGGAACGTATACGAAAGCTGGTCGATGTAGGTCAGGGCTTTCTGGTCGTGTTTTTCGCGCACGAGCATCGCCAGCGAATTGAGCGAGTTGAAGAAGAAGTGGGGGTTGATCTGCCCGACGAGCATGTTGTAGCGCGTAGTGAGGTTTTCGTTCTTGAGCCGCTCGTTCTCGACGACAACGGCCTGCCGCTGGGAGATCAGCACATAGATGCGCCCGTAGAGCATCGACACCACCACGGCGAACGAGCACTTGAGCAGCAGCATGTAGTCGAACATCCGGCCTCCCATAAAATTCATCTGAATACGTCCCGTATGCCATTCCGTGACGGGCGCCACGCAATAGAGCGCCGCAGCGGCAACGCAGCACCACAGGCAGCGCCGCACGAAACGCGATATGGAATAGTTACGCCGCACGGAGGTCAGGATCGAGAGCATCACGAACGACATGACGAGGTAGTAGAGCAACTGCAGGAGCAGTTCCGTACTCTTCGAGGGGCCGTTGTAAAGTTTCCCGTAATCGAACTCCTCGCCGTTGTGCCTGCGTACCTCTCCCAGCATCGGATGCGCCTTTTCGGAGCGCGGCGGCATCAGGTCCGCCACGATCCGGTCGCCGGGCGAGATGCCGAGCCAGCGTATACGCCGCGTAGGGACATAGACGCTGTCGCCGTTCTCGTAAACCAGGTAGCCGTACCCGTCGGGATGCACCGTGAGTACACCTTCGTCGGTCCGCTCCAGGGTCCGCTGGCTGGCTGGCCGGGGCTGGTTTTCACTGTTCAGGTCCACGAGCATCAGCAGCACGTAGGAGAAATTGACCACCAGGCTGATCGCCACGGCAACCATCAGGTTGAGCACCAAATCGGCATATTTCGATTGCAGTTTCATGGGCGGAAATATTAGTTGGGATTCGTGCGGCGGCCGGAAACCTCTTCCTGCCGCCCGGCATCCGGGCCCCGCCTGAGCGGTCCGGGTTGCGACGATCGGCCCGCACAGGGGACCGGAGGGGATTACTCCTCCTTATACCACGACGCGTAGAGCATATAATCGTGGGCCGTGCGGCGGATGATCTCCTCGCGCTGCTCCGCGGTTACTTCCTTGACCTTTTTGGCCGGGACGCCTGCGTAGACCGAATTGGGTTCCAGCTGTGCATTCGAGAGCACCAGTGCGTTGGCCGCGATGATGCAGCCCGAAGGCACGTGTGCGTTGTCGAGCAGGGTAGCGCCCATGCCGATCAGGCAGTTGTCCCCGATGACGGCGCCGTGGATGATGGCGTTGTGGCCCACCGAAACGTCGCTGCCGATGATCGTTTGCGAAGGATGCTTCGCCTTATCATAGATCGTGTGGAGCACCACGCCGTCCTGAATATTCGTGCGGTCGCCGATGACGATCCGGTTCACATCGCCGCGCAATACGGCGTTGTACCAGATTGAGCAGTCGCGGCCGATGGTCACGTTACCCAGGATAACGGCCGTTTCGGCCAGAAAAGTGTTTTCTCCGATGACGGGCGTATGTCCCCGTACCTCTTTAATCAGTGCCATATATTTCGTTACTCTTTATGTTTTGCTTCCTGCCACAGCTCCTCCATCGCATCGAGCGGCATTTCGTGCAGTGTATGCCCCTTTGCAGCAGCCTGTTCCTCCATGTAGTTAAAGCGACGGATGAATTTCTTATTCGTACGTTCCAGGGCCGATTCAGGGTCCACGCCGTAGAGGCGGCAGGCGTTGATCAGGGCAAAAAACAGGTCGCCGAACTCGCCTTCGAGGTCGGTTTTGCTGCCCGACTTCATTTCGGCCTCGACCTCGCCCAACTCTTCGCGGACCTTGTCCCAGACATCCTCTTTCTTGTCCCAGTCGAAACCCGCACCCGCAGCCTTCTCGCCCACACGGTAGGCCTTGACCATCGCCGGAAGCGAACGCGGAACCCCGCCCAGCGTACCGGTTTTGCGGTTTTTCTTGCGGAGTTTCAACGCCTCCCAGTTCTCCTTGACCTGGTCGGGCGTATTGGCGTGGATGTCGCCGTAGACATGCGGATGGCGGTAAATCAACTTGTCGCACAGCGCGTCGGCAACCTCACCGAAGTCGAAAGCGCCCTGCTCCTCGCCCAGTTTCGAATAGAACACCACGTGCAGCAGCAGATCGCCCAACTCCTCCTTGATGCCCTCCATATTGTGGTCGGTGATGGCATCGGCCAGTTCGTAAGTCTCTTCGATGGTATTGCTCCGCAGCGAATCGAAAGTCTGTTCGCGGTCCCAGGGACATTCGCGGCGCAGGGTGTTCATCACCTCCAAAAGACGGGCCGTAGCCTCCAAACGTTTGTCTTCCATTTATAACTGTATTTTCGGATATCCCGAGGTTTTACCCCGGCAAAGTTAGCATATTCGGTGAAAAATAGTAATTTTGTTTTCAATAAAATCTTTCCGTCGCATGAGATTACGACTCCTGATTTCCTGTATGGCAGCCCTTTGCAGCCTCTTTTCCGCCGCGGCACAACCCGCAGCCGGGCGTTATACGTCACACCCCGGTGTCTGTGCCATCACTCCCCGGACGACCCTCAGCTACGAACACGGACTGGCTCCGCTGGCCGGTTACCTGCGTAGTTACATCAACGTGGCCACGACCGGGGAAAGTATGTCGGCCGACAAGGCGATCGTTCTGTCGACCGACAAGACGCTCAGCGAAGAGGCCTACCGGCTGACGGTGGGTCCCGACCACATCGAAATCGCCGGAGGGGCATACGGAGGTGTTTTCAACGGTATTCAGGCGTTGTTCCGGATGCTTCCGCCCGAGGTTTACGCCCGCAAATGCCCGCTGCCTGTGGAGATACCGTGCGGCGTAACGGAAGACGCTCCGCGGTTCGCCTACCGGGGAATGATGCTCGACGTGGCGCGGACATGGATCGGATTGCCTGAAGTAAAACGTTATATAGACCTGTTTTCCTATCACAACATCAACAAATTACACCTGCACCTTTCGGACGACGAAGGATGGCGCATCGAGATCAAATCACACCCCGAGCTGACCGAGATCGGCGGCTTCCGCGGCGGCGATTCGCCCGTACGGCCCGTATACGGCAAATGGTCAGAGAAATACGGCGGCTACTTCAAGCAAAGCGAAATGCGCGACCTGATCCGTTACGCTGCCGAACGCAACATCGAGATTATCCCCGAGATCGACCTGCCGGGCCACAGCCGTAACATCGCCTCGGTACATCCCGAAATCCGCTGCAACTACCCGCCCGACACGGTGTCGACCAACGGTTACGACTACCGTTCGGCGTGGTGCGTGGCCCGCGAGGAAAATTACAAACTGCTGGAAGACATCTTGGGCGAGCTTTGCGAACTGTTCCCCTCGGAATACATCCATGTCGGCGGCGACGAGGTCGACATGACCCAGTGGGAGCAGTGCCCCGACTGTCGGGCGTTGATGAAGCGGCGTGGGATGACGGATGCACACCAGTTGGAGGACCTCTTTATGGAGCATATGGCTGCGATCCTGAAATCGCACGGCAAGCGGCCCGCCGTCTGGAACGAAGCGGTGCGCACGGGGGCTTTCACCAAGGAGTGCCGCGTGCACGGCTGGGAAAGCGTCAAAGCGTGTCTCGACGCTACGACGAAAGGATACCAGACCATCGTGATGCCGGGCCAGTACTTCTACTTCGACATGCGCCAGACGCCGCGCGAGGACGGCCACGATTGGGCGGCGATCTTCGACGCCAAAAAGGTTTACGGATTCAATTTCAGCGAATTCACCCCGGAACAGATGCGCAACGTCGTGGGCTTGCAGGCCGCATTTTTCAGCGAAGCCTACATTTCTCACGAGCCGGAAAAGCCCGACTACCTCGATTACATGCTATTCCCGCGTGTCTGCGCCCTGTCACGAATCGCGTGGAGCGGCAATGCCGAAGGGTGGGACGCTTATTACAAGGAGTTGAAAGAGCGTCATTATCCCCGCATGGCGGCCATGGACATCCGGTTCCGGCTGTTCCCGCCGAAGGTCAACTACAAGGACGGGGTGTTCACCACTTCGACGGACGACGGTTCGACGGTCTTTTACACGCGGGACGATGAACCCGCAGAATTGCGTCTCATCCGCCCGCTGCGGACCGACAAACCGCATCTCTACCGCTTCTATTCGCGTTACAAGACCGCCCGAAGCCCCTATGTGGCCGACAAATCCTATTGGCGGACCCTTGCGCCGGCCGTTACGATCACGACCTCGATGGGCGAGAGCGGAAAGTTCCCCTACACGAATGCCGCGACCTACAAAGGTCTTTCGCGGACACGCCGCGCCTGCCGCCAGCAGGACTGGATTCTCTACACGTTCGACGAGCCGGTGAAGTGCCGGGAAATGTATCTCCAGACAGGCAACCGCCAGTTGCCGAAGACGATCGTGACAACGGGCTATGCCGAGGTGTCGTACGACGGCGCGACGTTCGAGCAGGCGGGCGATCTGGAAATGGGCAGCATCACGCTTCAGCCCGCCCGCCCGGTGAAAGCCGTGCGGATCATCTCGACGTGCGACGACAACGGCACGCCCTACGTGACGATTCAGCCGCCGCAGGTAAAGCCCGTCTTGTAGAGAAAAGTGGGGAAATCGCGAAGCCAAAAAAGCGATATTAGACAACAAACTTTGAAAAAAAGTTACTAACTTTGTGGCGAAATTACGGCACAACCCACTATAAATGACCAAAATCGGGATCATACCGACCAAAAATGACATTATCCGCCTCCTGACCCGACGAGGGGGGGGGGAAATTGCATTGTTGTGCTTCGGATCGCCGAAATCTAAATAATCATATTTCCTTGAATTTAAAAGCCCATGCTGTACTCGCAGCACGGGCTTTCGTATGTCTGCCTGAGAGATTGCGTACTCTCCGGCAGGCTTTTTCATTTTATTTCTTCACATCATTTCACTTAATTCTTCATTATGACAAACACCGAAAACACCCAACAGAAGGGCTGGGAGCCCTATGAGGTTCCGGCGCTCGAAGTAATCGAGATCAAAGCCGAAGCCGGATTTGCACTGAGCGGAAGCGGAAGTGAACACGACGGCTTCGAAGAAGACAATTACGAATGGCAATAACGGAAAAAAGACAATGAAACAGACAACGATCAAGCTATTATTCTGCGCCGGTCTGCTCTCCGCGACCGCCGCATGTACCACCGATCCCGCGAGCGAAGAACCCACGCCGCAGGGAAAACGCACGCAGATGAGTTTCACGGCGACCAGCGCCGAGACCCGCACCGAGCTTACCGACCAAAACGCCGTGCACTGGAAGGCGGGCGACAAAATCACCGTATTCACCCAGGACAACGAGGGAAAACTGCACCCTGAGAGTGATTTTTCAACGGCCGAAAGCGGTCCGACCGTAACCTTCACCGGCGAAGCGACGGCGGATGCTGCGAAATACTTCGCGCTATATCCCGCATCCACATATAACGGCACCATCAACAGAACAGAGATCATACTGAAAATGCCGGATATTCAAACAGCTACGGCCGGGACCTTCGACCCGTCGGCCAATATCTCTTTGGCCGAATCGGCCGACGGCAAAACCTTCCGGTTCGAGAACCTCTGCGGACTGGTCAAGTTCAGCCGTCCCACGTCGAGCGACCGCGAGATCGTCAAGGCTACACTGCACGGCAATAACGGAGAGACGCTGACTGCGACCGGTATCCAATTTCCCGGCAAGAAACTCGATTCTGAAAACGGCAAAGACAAAATCGTTCTCGAAGGAGAGATCGGCACCGGCACGGACTACTATTTCGTCGTAAGGCCGGTGGAGCTGAGCAATGGATTCTACATCACGTTCCTCGACAAGGACGGAAAGGAGTATTCGGTGACGGGTACGACACCGGCGTCGATCAAGGCCGGGCATATTCTGAACCTCGGCGTGCTGGACCTGCAGGCCGTCGAAAAGGATTTCGATTACAATTTCGAGAGCAACACCTTCACCGTCTACACCGAGATCGGACTGCGCAACTGGGCCGAAGCCGTCAGAATGAAGTTCACCGAAATCAACGACCAAACCGTCGACATGACGGCAACAAACTGTATTTTAGGAGCAGACATCACGCTGACCAAAGATTGGGAGTCGGTAGGTTACGGAAGTTTCAACGAAACCGGCCTGGCCTATACGGGTACGTTCGACGGCAAGGGCTACACCATAAGCGGGCTGAGACTGACGAAAGCAACCTCTGTTTACCGCCAAGCATCCTACGCCGGATTCTTCGGCAGACTGAAGGGTGCGACCGTCCGTAACGTGACCTTCGACAGCCCTTCGGTCACCGACGGTGCAGCAGGAGTCATCGCCGGCTATGCGGAAAACACCGAGATCGAAAACTGCCATGCAAGAAATGCCACGGTAACAGGCAAGTCCGAAGCGGAGAAAAGTGTTCATAATACAGGCGGTCTTGTCGCAGATGCCGGGGAGGGAGTCTCGATATCGAACTGTACGGTAACAGGAACGATAACTTCCCAGAAGGTGACGGCCACCGGCAACATCCAAAACTGCAGCGGTCCGGTCGGCGGCATTGTCGGCCGTGCGAAAGCGGAGATCACCATTTCCGGATGCCACTTCGACGGTTCGCTGACCTCCGAATACAGCTCCAAATCAAACTACTGCTATGCCGGCGGAATCGTAGGAGACATGCAATCCGGTAGCGGCTCCATCGAAGGCTGTACGGCAAACGTAACAGTTAACTCCAAACACTATAACGGCGGAATCACCGGATATGTGAGAACTACGGTCACGATCGACGGCTGTGCGAGCAGCGGAACATTGACATGCGACCAATATTGCGGCGGTCTGGTCGGTTATTACCCCGCCAACATCCACGGCTCCTACTCGACCTGCCAGAGCAAGTCGGCGCAAGCGGGCAGCCTATTCGGATTTTATGAGGCATCATACTACGATGTCGAGGCATGCTTCACGAACAACACCGCAATCGACGCAATAGGCGTGATACGCTCGGGATGGACTGCGGATGAAGCCAACGCAACCATGCAAGTGGATAACATCGCTGGCAAGAAGGACGAAATGAACGGCGCGATAGCGGCTACGGGCTGGCAGTTCGTGGAGAACGACGGCACGATCGTGGTCGGCAGCAAGACCTTCGAGCTGGATCGGACCGCCTTCCCGCTCAAACCCGTAAAGGCAAACTAACGACACCAGCGGACATTCCGCACCGTCAGTATTTTCAGGGCGTCCCTTTCCGAAGGGGCGCTTTTTTATGCCCCATCCGGGCGGCAAACCGCCCGGACCGCGAAACGGTAGAAAAGGTACTGCGCAAGGTAATAGGTGACCATGATAACATAGGTCCGGGCCGGAACAGGTCCGATGAAGCGGTTCCAGGCGATCACCGAATCGGAGAAGACGAACAGCAGGGCCGCACAGCGGAAACCAATGCTGTAAATGCCCTCATATTGGAGTACCGAATAGAGCATTGCGGCGATAACCAGCCCGTAGACGGCGACACCGATACATTCGGCCGGGAACGGTGCGTTGGGGACGATGCCGATGGACAGGAACAGCAGCAGCGGAATGACGACGACCAGCGACTGGATGCGGGGCGTACGCCGTGCCCGTGGCAGGAACCAGCAAATATAGGCGACGTGAGCCAAAGCGAAGAACGCCATCTGGGGAATAAACTGGTGCTTTGCGCCCATCACATCGCCTGCGGCCGACAGCAGGAAGGCGAACCCGATCGGGTAGAGTTCCTTGCGGTGGAGCAGGAGCGTCGACAGCCCCAGTAACAGGACGGGGTAGGCGACCTTAAACGGCAGCACGGCAGCTTTGGTGAAGAACAAAACGGCACCCACGGCAAAGAGCAGGGTCGTCCACACGAATATTCCGGAAAATCGTTGCATCGGCGTTTTAAATGAAAGCCGCCCGACTCTTCGAAAGGGTCAGGCGGCTGTTTGATTGGTGAAATTTCATTAAGCCCGGACCTGAGCGCCACAGCGCTCTTCGAACTGCCGGGTGAGGTTCGACATCACGCGCTCGATGGTCTTGTCGTCCAGCGTGCGGGTCTTATCCTCCAGAATAAAACTCAGGGCATAGGATTTCTTGCCTTCGGGGAGTTTGTCGCCTTCGTAAACGTCGAACAGCGAAACGCTCTTAAGCAGCTTGCGCTCAGTGGCGAAAGCTACGTCGCGCAGCGACGAGAAGGTCACCTGCTTGTCCACCAGCAGGGCCAGGTCGCGTTTCACCTCGGGGAACTTCGAGAGTTCCCCGGCGACGATCCGGTTCTTCTTCGTGGATTTGGCGAGGGCGTCGAAATTCATCTCCAGATAGTACACATCCTGCTTGACATCGGTCCGGCGGCGGATTGCAGCAGCGACCGAGCCGATCTGAAGCAACTCCTTGCCGTTGAGCGACAGCGTGAGGCCCTCGCTGAAGAGGTCATTCTGCAACGTCTCGGCTTTCAGCGCATAGATGTCGATGCCGAAGCGGCGCAGCAGTTTTTCGGCAACGGCACGCAGGGTGAAGAACGATGCCTTTTCGGGCTTGGCGTTCCACGACTGGGGCGTAGCGATGCCCGTAACGGCGATGGCGAGGCGGTACTCCTCGGAGTAGGCTGCGAGGCGGTTCTCCTCCGAGCGTTTCGACTCGTCGTAGAAATAGCAGTTGCCGAATTCGTAGAGGCAGAGGTCGCCGTTGCGACGGTTGGCGTTCAACTCGATAGCTTCCAGCATGTTGAACAACAGGGTCTGGCGCATCACATTCAGGTCGGCACTCAGCGGATTGAGGATGCGCACGCAATGCTCTGCGGGGTAGGATTGCAGACCCTCGTAATAGGCAGCCTTCGTCAGCGAGTTGGACATGATCTCGGTGAACCCGTTGGCCGTCAGGAAGTCGGCGGCAAGGTTCATCAGCTTATTGCGGTCGGGCTTCGGCGCATAGGAGAGCGTCGAACGGACCTGCATGGGTATCTCGACATTGTTGTAACCGTAGATGCGGAGGATGTCCTCGATAAGGTCGGCCTCGCGCTGCACATCCACGCGGTAGGGCGGCACGGCAACGGTCAGCACACCGTCTTTTTCGGCGAGGATCTTCACCTCCAGCGCCGCGATGATCGTACGCACGACCGTCTCGGGAATCTGCTTGCCGATCAGGGCGTTGACACGCGCCAGCGAGAGGTCGAAGACAAAATCTTCGATGGGTGTCGGGTAGACATCCGTGATGTCGCTCGCGATCGTACCTCCGGCCAGCTCCTTCATCAGCAGGGCGGCGCGCTTGGCGGCATAGACCTGCATGTTGGGGTCGATACCGCGCTCGAAGCGGAACGACGCATCGGTATTCAGTCCGAAACGTTTGGCCGTCTTGCGGACCCACACGGGGTTGAAATAGGCGCTCTCGATAAATACGTCGGTCGTGGTGTCGCTGATGCCCGAATCCAGGCCGCCGAAGACGCCGGCGATGCACATCGGGCGCTCCGCGGAGCAGATCATCAGGTCTTTGTCGGTCAGTTTGCGTTCCACGCCGTCCAGCGTCACAAAGGACGTACCCTCCGGGCAGGTGCGGACCACAACTTCGCGGCCCTCGATCTTGTCGGCATCGAAGGCGTGCAGGGGCTGGCCCAGCTCGAACAGCACGAAATTGGTGATGTCGACAAGGTTGTTCTTGGGGTTGATGCCCGCAGCGCGCAGACAGTTCTGCATCCACTCGGGCGAAGGGGCGATCGTACATCCCGTGACCGTCACACCGACATAGCGGGGAGCGGCTTCGGCGTTCCCGACGCGAATCTTCACATCCAGGCTATGGTTGTCGGGAGCGAAGGCCGACACGTCGGGCAGCTTCATTTCGATATTTTCGCCGCGGCTCTTCAGGTAGGCCGCCAGGTCGCGTGCCACGCCGATGTGCGAAGCGGCATCCACACGGTTGGGCGTCAGGCCGATCTCGATCAGGTAGTCGTCCTCGATATGGAGGTATTCTTTGGCAGTCATGCCCACAGGAGCATCCGCCGGAAGTTCCATGATGCCGTCGTGCGAAGCCCCGATGCCGAGTTCATCCTCGGCGCAGAGCATGCCCAGCGACTCGACGCCGCGGATTTTCGAACGTTTGATCTTGAACTCCTCCGTGCCGCCGTCGGGGTAGAGCACCGCACCGACCGTGGCGCAGAGCACCTTGAGCCCGGCCCGGCAGTTGGGCGCACCGCAGACGATCTGCAACGGCTCGACGGCCCCTACATCAACCGTCGTAACGTGGAGGTGGTCCGAATCGGGATGGTCCGTCGAAGTCAGGACCTCGCCGACGACAACGCCCGCAAGGCCGCCTTTCACGGTTTCGATCTTCTCGAAACCTTCGACTTCGAGGCCGATGTCCGTAAGGATTTCAGCGACCTTTTCGGCCGGAAGATCGGTGTCGATATAACGTTTGAGCCAGTTATACGAAATATTCATGGTAGGATAAATTATTTTCTAAAATCGAGCAAAGATAACTATTTTTCTGCAAAACGCGGAAAAAATCCCCCTATATATCAGGTATTGAAATTTTCCGGTCGAAAATTTGGTTTTTCGCTTTCCGGGGCATATATTTGCACGAGCAAAACGAAAAATGAATTACAATTTCAACATACAGGCATGGTGGTGGCGCCCGCAGACTCTCGTGAACAATGAGTGCGGAACCGCGCGTGTATAGTGAAAAGCTAAAAAATACACAAGCCCGTTGTTTACGAAGAAGTAAACAGCGGGCTTTTTCTTTCGTACTTTAAATTCAAAAACAAATAACGACAATGGAAACCAAAAAATTCTGCCTCTCCGAAAATCAGATGCCCACGCAATGGTACAACATCGTGGCCGACATGCCCACAAAACCACTGCCGCCGCTGCATCCCGGAACGAAGCAGCCCGTCACGAAAGAGCAGATGTCGGCCATTTTCGCCGAGGAACTGATCGACCAGGAGATGTCGACCGAGCGTTACATCGACATTCCCGAGGAGGTGCAGGAGATTTACAAAATATGGCGTCCGACGCCGCTCGTGCGCGCAACAGGGCTGGAGAAAGCCCTCGGAACACCGGCAAAGATCTATTTCAAGAACGAAAGCGTGTCGCCCGCGGGTTCGCACAAGCCCAACACCGCCGTGCCACAGGCCTATTACAACTACAAGCAGGGTATCAAGCACCTGACGACCGAGACGGGCGCCGGGCAGTGGGGTGCCTCGATCGCCTTCGCAGCAAAGCACTTCGGCATCGACCTGCAGGTTTTCATGGTGAAGGTCAGCTACGACCAGAAGCCTTACCGCCGCCTGATGATGAATACCTGGGGCGCGGAGTGTGTGGCGTCGCCCTCGACGCTGACGGAATCGGGACGTGCAGCGCTTGCACGCGACCCGCACTGCTCGGGAAGCCTCGGGCTGGCGATCTCGGAGGCTGTGGAGATGGCCCTGCGCCGTCCCGAGGATACGCGTTACTGTCTGGGCAGCGTGCTGAACCACGTCGTGCTGCACCAGACGATCATCGGACAGGAGGCTGTGACGCAGATGGAGATGGCCGATGTTGAGCCGGACATGGTGATCGGCTGCTTCGGCGGCGGCAGCAACTTCGCGGGCATCGGCTTCCCGTTCCTGCAGAAGAACCTCACGGAAGGGAAGAAAATCCGCATAATCGCCGTGGAGCCTTCGGGTTGCCCGAAACTCACGCGCGGCGAATTCCAGTACGACTTCGGCGACGTGGCCGGCTTCACGCCCCTGATCCCGATGTACACGCTGGGCCACGACTTCCAGCCGTCGGACATTCACGCCGGAGGCCTGCGCTACCACGGAGCGGGTTCGATCGTCAGCCAGCTGCTCAAGGACGGGCTGATCGAGGCGCAATCGCTGCCGCAGGTCGAAACCCTCGCCGCGGGTGTATTGTTCGCCCAGACCGAAGGCATCATCCCGGCTCCGGAATCGACGCACGCCATCGCTGCGACGATCCGCGAAGCGCTGAAAGCCAAAGAGGAAGGTGTGTCGAAGACCATTCTGTTCAACCTCTCGGGCAACGGCGTGATTGACCTCTATGCCTACGAACAGTATCTGGCCGGAGCGCTGAAGGACTTCTCGCCGAGTGACGAGGAAATTCGCAAGACGGTCAACCAGTTGGAGCACCTTATCTAAGGTAATGCTTCAAATAGGAAAGACGAGCCTTGACTGGTTCGTCTTTTTTGTTTTATATCGGAAGCTGAGAATCGGGAGCGCGATAAAAAAGGCCTCTTAGGCCCTGGAGCCAAGCCAGAGGAAGACCATGCCGACGAGGATGAATGCCAGGTCGACAGCTTTGGAGCGCAGGTTGCGTTCGCGGAACAGCACTGCGCCGCAGAGGAACGACACCACGACCGAACCGCGGCGGATCATCGAAACCACGGAGATCATGGCGTCGGAGTCGCGCAGGGCGAAGAGGTAGGCGAAGTCGGCCAGCGACAGGAAAATGGAAATCAGCGGAATAGCCCAGCTCCAATGGAACGGGGTCGTATGATGGCGCCGGGGCCACCAGACGATGCCAACCACGACGGCCATCATTCCGAGTTGGTAGAGATTATACCAACTTTGCACGAAAACCGGGTCGAGGCGCGCCATGATGAATTTGTCGTAGAGGCCGCTGATTGCCCCCGTGACGGCAGCCAGGGCGATGAACAGAATCCAGATATTATGGGTGAAGACGACTCCTTCGCGGCGGCTCGAACGGCTCAGCAGGAAGAGCGACACGAGAGCCAGTGCGACGCCGGTCCACTGGTAGGCATTGAGCCGCTCGCCGAAGATCAGCAGCGCCCCGACGAGCACCATTACAGGACGCGTGGCGTTGATCGGGCCGACGATGGTGATCGGGAGGTGCTTCATGCCGAAATAGCCGAAAATCCACGAAGTGAGGACGATGGCCGATTTCAGGATGACCATTCCATGGGCTTCTGGCGTTCCGGGAGTCGTTGCTAAGATGGTATGATCGAACCACCCGAGGCCGAATTCCGCCGAGAAGATCGCGGGCAGGAAGAACAACGTCGAGAAGAGGGTATTGAGCAGCAGCACGGGCAGCACGGCGTTTCCGGTGAGGGCCTTTTTCTTGGCCGCATCGTAGAAGCCGAGCAGTGCTGCCGAAGTGAATGCAAGGGTGAGCCACATAGAAAATAGAGAAGGAGGGGCTTGAATATAATACCGAAAACGTATGAAAAAAGCGGCCGGAGCCGCCTTTATCTATTTGATCTCGTCGCTGTAAACGGCGCCGGGAAGGTCGTGGAGGTTATACCGCGAAGCCATCGACATGCCGTAGGCTCCGGCGGACTTGATCGTCAGGAGGTCGCCGCGGCGCGTCTTGCGCAGGCTGACATTCTCGTCGAACACGTCCGTCGATTCGCAGGCCGTACCGACAACCGTATATTTTTCGCTGGGAATCTCTTCCTCTTTGGCCGTAATGTTCTCGATATTGTGGTAGGAGCCGTACATCGCCGGGCGAACCAGTTCGGTCATCGAAGCGTCAACGATCACCAGTTTGCGCCCCGTGGCGGTGGTCTTGTTGAACAGGACCGTCGTGATCAGTTCGCCGCACTCGGCAACAATCGAACGGCCGAACTCGAAGTGTACCTCGCGGTCGCCGATACGAAGATGGTTGTGGACGATCGAGAAGAGCGATGCAAAGTTGGGAATCGGCTCGTTCTCGGGAACGTCGTAGTTGACGCCCAGACCGCCGCCCACGTCGACGAACTGAAATTTGCAACCCAGCTTTTCGAGGTTCTCGACGATGACGTTGACCTTGTTGCACATGTTCTCGAAAACATGCAGTTCGCGGATCTGCGAACCGATGTGCAGGTGGATACCGATGATATTGACGTTCTTGAGCGACTTGATCTCCTTGGCATGTTCGAGCACCTCCTCGTAGGAGATACCGAACTTACTGTCGGCCTGACCGGTGTCAATACAGTGGTTGGTCTTGGGGTCAATGTCGGGGTTGATACGCAGCGCGATGTCGGTCACCTTGCCGGCTTCGGCCGAAAACTCGTTGACGAGTTCCAGTTCCTGGATCGACTCGCAGTTGATAGCCAGGATGTTCTGCTCGATGGCATACTTCAGCTCCTTATCGCGTTTACCCACGCCTGCATAGACGATACCCTTGGGTTCGAAACCAGCCTCGATGGCTTTGCGCAACTCGTTGCCCGAAGCGCAGTCGATGCCCAGCCCGTATTCGCGGATGACCGCGAGCAGGTGGTCGTCGTAGTTGGCTTTGATCGCATAGTGGACCTTATAGCCGTATTTTTTCGACTCGTAGACGACGCTTTCGAGGGTCTGGCGCAGCAGCGCCATGTCATAGAGGTAGAACGGGGTTTCATAGCCCCGGAGCTTGGATGCGATTTGTCTGCTTAACATGTATACCTAACTACTTGATTGAAGTCGCAAATATAAGCGTTTCAGTTCAATTCAGCAAATCGAATCCTATTTAAATGTACATTAGACCAATAAAACCCGGGAAAACGGACTTCCGTAAATTCAAAATATTTCGTATATTTGCGACCAAATAAACAGCCGCGCAGGCAGTCGCGCCCCGGAATAGCCCGAACGAAGGTCGGTTCCGCATAGGATTGATACTGCCTACGCACACATTTTTACATATGAAAAACATCCGAAATTTCTGCATCATAGCCCACATCGACCATGGTAAGTCGACGCTTGCCGACCGGCTGCTGGAAAAGACCAACACACTGAACCAGCGTGAAATGCAGTCGCAGGTGCTCGACGACATGGACCTCGAACGTGAGAAAGGCATCACGATCAAGAGCCACGCCATCCAGATGGAGTACCTGGCCCGCGACGGGCAGCAGTATACGCTCAACCTGATCGACACCCCGGGACACGTCGACTTCTCGTACGAGGTATCGCGCGCAATCGCTTCGTGCGAAGGGGCGCTGCTGGTGGTCGACGCGACGCAGGGCATTCAGGCGCAGACGATTTCGAACCTCTACCTCGCCGTGGGGCACGACCTGGAGATCATCCCCGTGCTGAACAAGATCGACATGGATTCGGCGATGATCGACGAAGTGAAGGACCAGGTGATCGACCTGATCGGCTGCAAGGACGAGGATATTCTGCTCGCTTCGGGAAAAACCGGGTTGGGCGTCGAAGAGGTACTGGAGGCCATTGTAAATCGCATTCCGGCTCCGAAGGGCGACGAAAACGCACCGTTGCAGGCGCTGATCTTCGACTCGGTATTTAACCCCTTCCGCGGCATCATCGCCTATTACCGGGTCTTCAACGGCACGATGCGCAAGGGCGACCATGTGAAATTTTTCAACTCGGGCAGCGAGTACGACGCCGACGAGATCGGAGTGCTCAAACTCAAGATGCAGCCCCGCAAGGAGATCAAGGCCGGTGACGTAGGGTATATCTGCTCGGGCATCAAGACCTCGGCGGATGTGAAGGTCGGCGACACGATCACCTCGGTGACGAATCCCGCCAAAGAGGCCATCGCCGGATTCGAAGACGTGAAGCCGATGGTCTTCGCGGGTGTTTATCCGGTGGAGGCGGACCAGTACGAGGACCTGCGCGCCTCGCTCGAAAAATTGCAGCTGAACGACGCTTCGCTGACCTTCGAACCGGAGAGTTCGCTGGCGCTGGGCTTCGGGTTCCGCTGCGGATTCCTCGGACTGCTGCACATGGAGATCATCCAGGAGCGGTTGTACCGCGAATTCGACATGGACGTTATCACGACCGTGCCCAATGTGTCGTACCGCATCACCACGACGCAGGGCGACATTGTCGAGGTACACAACCCCTCGGGGCTTCCGGAAGTGACGAAGATCGACAAGATCGAGGAGCCGTACATTCAGGCGCAGATCATCACCAAAGCGGAATTCCTGGGCAACGTCATCAAACTGTGCATCGACAAGCGCGGCGTGATGAAAAACCAGACGTTCCTCACGCAGGACCGCGTGGAGGTCAATTTCGACATGCCCCTGTCGGAGATCGTCTTCGACTTTTACGACAAGCTCAAGAGCATTTCGAAAGGCTACGCCTCGTTCGACTACCATCGCACGGGATTCCAGCCTTCGAAACTGGTCAAACTGGATATTCTGCTCAACAGCGAACCGGTGGACGCCCTTTCGTCGCTCACCTACACGGACCACGCCTATGATTTCGGACGCAAGATGTGCGAGAAGCTCAAAGAGCTGATCCCGCGCCAGCAGTTCGACATCGCCATACAGGCCGCTATCGGCGCCAAGATCATCGCCCGCGAAACGGTGAAAGCCGTGCGCAAGGACGTGACGGCGAAGTGCTACGGCGGCGACATCTCGCGTAAGCGCAAACTGCTCGAAAAGCAGAAGAAGGGAAAGAAGCGCATGCGCCAGATCGGTAACGTCGAAGTACCCCAGTCGGCATTTCTCGCCGTGCTGAAAATGGATTAGAGCCATGAAAAAGACCATCATCGACCTCTTCGAAGCCTCCGTGTGGAAATACGGGGCGAAAACGTTCCTGCTGGAAAAGCGGCGCCACAAATTCGAACCCACGACCTATGCCGAGACCCGGGAGCAGGCGTTGGAAGTCGGTGCGGGACTCGCTTCAATGGGCATCCGCCCTTCGGACAAGGTGGCGATCCTGGCCGAGGGTAGCAACGCATGGATCATCTCCGAGTTGGGACTGTTCTATGCCGGAGCCATCAGCGTGCCCCTGTCGGTGAAGCTCGAAGAGTCGAACGACCTGCTGTTCCGCCTGCGGCATGCGGAGGTCAAGGCGATTTTCGTATCGAAGCACCAGTTGCCGAAGATTCGCCGCATTCGCGCCGAACTGCCGCAGCTGGAGCATGTGATTGTTTTCGGACACATTCCGCTGGAGCCGGGCGAAACGGCTTACGGGACCCTGAAACGCATGGGGCGTGATTATCTCGCCAAGAATAAGGAAGAGTTCATGAAGATCGGGCAGGCCATCCAGAACGACGACTACGCCTCGATCACCTACACGTCGGGAACGACGGCTGATCCGAAAGGGGTGGTGCTGACACACCGCAACTACACGGCCAATGTCGAGCAGTCGTTGTCGCGCATCGACATCCCGTCCTATTACCGCACGCTGATCATCCTGCCGCTGGACCACTGTTTCGCACATGTGGCAGGGTTCTACATCGTGATCGCCTGCGGCGCTTCGGTGGCCACGGTTCAGATCGGGGCGACGCCGATGGAGACGCTCAAGAACATTCCACAGAACATTCGTGAAGTGCAGCCGCACTTCCTGCTGTCGGTTCCGGCGTTGGCCAAGAATTTCCGCAAGGGTATCGAGAGTTCGATACGCGCCAAGGGTAAGTTCACCGAAGGGTTGTTCAACTTGGCGCTCCGCACGGCATATGTTTACAACCGCGACGGATACAGCAAGGGACGCGGCTGGCGCATTGTGCTGAAGCCCATCGTCGCACTGTTCGACGCCATTCTGTTCCGGAAGGTCCGGGAGGCATTCGGCGGCAGTTTGCAGTTCTTCGTCGGCGGCGGCGCGCTGCTCGACACGGAGTTACAGCGTTTCTACTACGCCATCGGCATTCCGATGTATCAGGGTTACGGACTTTCGGAAGCGACACCCGTGATCTCGGCCAACTCGGGTAAATACCACGGTTGCCGGTTCGGATCGTCGGGCAAGATACTCATTCCACTCGACCTGAAAATCTTAGACGAGGAAGGAAACGAGGTTCCCCGCGGACAGAAGGGCGAGATCGTGATTCGCGGCGAGAACGTCATGGCCGGATACTGGAAGAATCCCGAAGCTACGGCCGACACCGTGCGCGACGGATGGCTGCACACGGGCGACATGGGATATGTCACGGAAGAAGATTTCCTGTATGTATTGGGTCGTTTCAAGAGCCTGCTAATCGCTTCGGACGGAGAGAAATACAGTCCCGAGGGAATGGAAGAGGCGATTGTGGACAAATCACCCTACATCGACCAGATCATCGTCCACAACAACCAAAGTCCGTTCACGGGAGCGATCGTGGTTCCCAACCGCGAGGCGCTGCGCCGCGAGTTGGAAGCCCGCAAAACGCCCGAAGCGGAGCGCGCCGCCGTCGCAGCCACGATTGTCGGAGGCGAGATTGACCGTTACCGGGTCGGAGGCCCCTATGCCGGGGAGTTCCCCGAACGGTGGCTGCCCGCAGGGCTGGCAATCGTCGACGAGGCTTTCACAGAGCAGAACGGATTGGTGAACAGTACGATGAAGGTCGTGCGCGGAAAGGTCGAAGAGCATTTCCGCAGCCGGATCGACTACCTCTACTCGGCCGACGGGCGCAATCTGAAAAATCCCGAGAACCTCGCATCGCTGAAAAAAATCGTGGGCTGAGGTTAATTTTCAGGCTTCGAAACTTGAAAATTCGAAAAAGCGGAGTAACTTTGTACTCCGTAATGCGGAAATAGCTCAGTCGGTAGAGCATCAGCTTCCCAAGCTGAGGGTCGCGGGTTCGAATCCCGTTTTCCGCTCCATGAACCGCTTTCATTCATTTGAAAGCGGTTTTTCTTATTTTTCCGGCAGAGGTCATGCCCATTTTCTGAGGCATAGAATCGCAAGCGAGCCTTGAAGTTTCGAAAAAAAACAATTCACTTTCGTTTCGAATCCCGGATTTTTTTCATAGTTTTGTAAACGGACGGCTTCAGGGTCGTCCGGCTGGATTCTCACGCAACGATAAAACCGAAAAAATATGGAGCAATACATTTTGTCACTGGATCAGGGAACGAGCAGTTCCCGTGCGATTGTTTTCGACCACAAAGGGCAGATTTGCTCGATGGCCCAACGGGAGTTCACCCAGTATTTTCCCAAGCCGGGGTGGGTGGAGCACAATCCGCACGAAATCTGGTCGTCGCAGGCCTCGGTAGTTGCCGAAGCGATTGCGAGCATCGGCATCAACGGGCTGAACATCGCCGGAATCGGCATCACCAACCAGCGCGAGACGACGATCGTATGGGATTCGGAGAGCGAAGAGCCGGTATACAATGCCATCGTGTGGCAGGACCGCCGAACGTCGGAGTATTGCGACCAGCTGAAAGCAGACGGAAAAACCGAATACATCCGTGAAAAAACAGGTCTGATTATCGACGCCTATTTCAGCGCCACGAAGATCAAATGGATACTCGACAATGTGCCGGGCGCCCGGGAGCGGGCCGAAAAGGGCAAGTTGATGTTCGGGACGGTCGATTCGTGGCTGATATGGCGGCTGACGCGCGGCGAGGTGCATGTGACGGACGTGAGCAACGCCTCGCGCACGATGCTTTTCAACATCCACACGCTCCAGTGGGACGAGGAACTGCTGAAACTGTTTGACATTCCGGCCTCGATGATGCCTGAAGTGAAGTCGTCGAGCGAGGTCTACGGGGCTACGAAAACCACGATCTTCGCCCACAAAGTCCCCATTGCAGGCATTGCCGGCGACCAGCAGGCGGCCCTGTTCGGACAGATGTGCGTCGAGCCGGGTTCGGTGAAGAATACGTACGGAACGGGATGTTTCCTGCTGATGAACAGCGGCGAAAAACCCATCATCTCGAAAAATAACCTGCTGACGACCATTGCCTGGAAGATCGGCGACAAGGTCAACTACGCCCTCGAAGGGAGTATTTTCGTCGGAGGCTCGGTGGTGCAATGGTTGCGCGACGGGCTGGGCATCATCCGTTCCTCGTCGGAGGTAGAGGCGCTGGCGGCATCGGTTCCCGACACCAACGGCGTTTACTTCGTGCCTGCGCTGACGGGGTTGGCGGCTCCGCACTGGGACCAGTATGCCCGGGGTGCGATCAGCGGTATCAGCCGTGGCACGACGGCAGCGCACATCGCCCGCGCCGCGCTGGAAGGAATCGCCTTCCAGACACTCGACATCGTGACCGCAATGCAGCGCGATGCGGAAGTGACGCTGGTCGAACTGAAAGTCGACGGCGGCGCGGCACGCAACAACCTGCTGATGCAGTTCCAGGCCGATCTGCTCAACACGAAGGTCATCCGCCCCTGTGTGACGGAAACCACGGCGCTGGGAGCGGCGTATCTGGCGGGTTTGGCCGTAGGCTACTGGTCGAGTATCGACGAGATCAGGCAGCAGTGGCAGGCGGATCATGTCTTCGAGCCTGTCGCCGACCGTAAGCAGGTCAAGACGGCCGTCGCAGGCTGGGAAGACGCCGTGCAGCGGGTTTTACGCAAAAAGAACGACTAAACGGAAACGGATATGGAAATTACCTTCTTCACCAAATGCCTGTTCGAGTTCATCGGAACGCTGGTGCTCGTATTGCTGGGCGATGGGGTGGTCGCATCGACCGTCCTCAAACGATCGAAAGGCTTCGAAGGCGGCTGGGTCGTGATTACGATGGCCTGGGGTCTGGCCGTGATGTGCGGCGTGCTGATCGCAGGGCCTTATTCGGGCGCGCACCTCAATCCCGCCGTTTCGGTGGGATTGGCTGTGGCAGGGTCGTTTCCATGGGCATATGTTCCGGGCTACGTCGTGGCACAGTTGCTCGGCGGATTCTGCGGGGCCGTGCTGGTATACATGTATTATAAAGACCATTTCGACGCGACGGACGATCCGGCGACGAAACTCGGCGTCTTCTGCACGATGCCCGCTATCATGAACAAGCCCCGCAACCTCTTCTGCGAGGTAGTTGGCACGTTCCTGCTGGTGTTCGTGATCCTCGCCATCGGCAACGAGCAAAACACCCCTGAAATCGGGATGGGCAGCCTGGGGAGTTTCCCGGTGACGATGCTGATCATGGCGATCGGCATGTCGCTGGGCGGTACGACGGGCTATGCGATCAATCCGGCCCGCGACCTGCCGCCGCGGCTGGCGCATGCCGTCCTGTCGATCCGGGGCAAAGGCACGAGCGGATGGGGGTACAGTTGGGTTCCCGTGGCGGGACCACTGCTGGGGGCGTTGGCCGCCGGACTGGTATACGGCTGCGTTTACATTTGCGGATAAAAAAGAGGGCTTCCCATGAATGGAAGCCCTCTTCATTTATCGGCCCAGCCCGAGGCTATGGACCCACTTGTCAACCGCATCTTTCGAGTTGCGCACCGCGCCACCGCGGATGGGAAGCCCATCGGGAACGGTAGACTGCGGGCAGAGTTTGCGGATGTCGGCCTCGCTGTGGCCCATGCGACTGCCTTCGTGGGTCATGAATGGCACGACGGTCTTACCCGCAAAGTCATAAGAGGTGAGGAACGTCGCCACGGGAGGCGCGACGGTGGCCCACCAGCAGGGTGAACCGACGAAAATCACGTCGTACTGCGACATGTCGCCGACCCGGGTTTTCAGTTCGGGACGAGCACCGGCCTCGATCTCCCGCTTGCCCTGGTCGACCACAGCCTGATATTCCGCAGGATAGGGTTTCGCGGGAACGATCTCGAAAAGGTCACCACCCGTGGTCTCGCCGATTTGTCGCGCCACCTCACGGGTATTGCCGCTGTGGGAGAAATAGGCCACCAATACTTTCTTTGCGGGCGCCGGTTGCGACTGGGCTCCGGCCTCCGAAGCGGCGAATGCCGCCATCGTTGCTAAAATCAGTTTTGTCTTCATCGTTTTTTCATTTACACAATTCCACACTGCAAAAGTAGGGTGCGGCAGCCCCGGCAGTCTTACCCGGATTACGGTTCATCGTACCATAATTACGGATTCGGCGGCAGAGCCGGAGCGGCGGCCGGAAATTGTGTTATCTTTGTCATAAACAAAACGAACGGATATGGACACGGTAGTTAAATACGACAACATCTTCCAGTACAACGAATCGCGCGGCGTCGAGACGCTGCATCCGCTGGTGAGCGTCATCGACTTCTCGAAGTGCGGGCCGGCCTACTACCAACGGCAGGTTTACGGGTTTTACACGGTATTCCTCAAGGAAGTGAAGTGCGGCGACCTGCGCTACGGACGCAACTACTACGACTACCAGGAGGGCACACTCGTTTTTCTGGCCCCGGGGCAGGTCGTCGGCTACGAATACAACGGCGAGCAGTTCCAGCCCAAAGGCTGGGCGCTGCTGTTCCATCCCGACCTGCTGCGCGGCACGTCGCTCGGGCGCAACATCGCAAGTTACACGTTTTTCTCGTACGAGGTGAGCGAGGCCCTGCACCTCTCGGAGCAGGAGCGCCAGATCGTGGTGGACTGCCTGCACAACATCCAGTCGGAGCTGAAGCACGCCATCGACAACCACAGCCGTACGCTGATCGTGTCGAACATCGAGCTGCTGCTCAATTACAGCACGCGGTTCTACGAACGGCAGTTCATCACGCGCAACAACGTCAACCGCGACGTGCTGGCGGGATTCGAACGCCTGTTGGGCGACTATTTTCAGGGAGACCGGCCTGAGCAGGAGGGCGTGCCGTCGGTGCGGTGGTGTGCGGAGCAACTGCATTTGTCAGCCAACTATTTCGGCGACCTGGTGAAGAAGGAGACCGGAAAATCGGCGCAGGAGTATATCCAGCTCAAGGTGATCGACATCGCCAAGGAGCGCATTTTCGACACCAGCCGCTCGATCAGCGAAGTGGCCTATTCGCTGGGATTCCGCTATCCGCAGCACTTCACGCGCCTGTTCAAGAAGGTGGTAGGGTGTTCGCCCAACGAATACCGGACGGCGAACTGACACAAAAAACCCTTCCGTGGCATGGAAGGGTTTTTCACACACAAACATTAACAATACAAACAATGCAATGGCTGAAATTCCTGTTTTCATTGTTTCTGGGACAAAGGTCGTGCAAAATTCCGGGGTGTACAATCGCTATTAGTAGGTATTTCATTGCCGGAGGTTACCGTTTCGCCTGCCGTTCAGGCGAGTAAGGCATTTTTTTATTTTGTAATTAAAAATAATGCACTATCTTTGCATGCGAATTCCAACGAACAGAGCGACCGTTCTGTTTTTGACAATCACATTCAACCGGAAATAAATTATGCAAGATCTGAAAGCGCTGGAAGGAAAAAGCCTTGCCGAACTGCGTGAAATAGCTAAAGTGCTGGGCATCACCAATGTTATGGTGAAAAAGCGCGACCTGATAGCGAAAATAGCCGGAAGCGACTCCCCGGAGGAAGTCCCGGCAGAACATAAAAACAACGAGATACAACAGGTTCCCGAACCCGTCGCAGAACCGGTACAGGAAGCGAAGCCCCAGGCCGAGGCCAAAGGCAAAGCGCCGCGCGGACGCCGTCCGCGGCTGTCGAAAGCCGAAAACGCAGCTCCGGCACCGAAGCAGGAGGTGATGCCCGAACTCGAACTGCCGATGGACATAACGCCCGAAGAGGAGCCGGAACCGGAATCCGCGCCTGCGGTGGTTGAGGCACAGCCCGAGGTGCAGGCCGCAGAACCGGCAAAGAACGAACCCAAGCGCCGGGGCCGCAAGCCCAGGACCCAGGACGGCCAGGAAGCAGTCTCGCCCGCATCCGCACAGGCACAGGAGGCCGTCCATGTGGAGCACGCTCCCCAGCACGTCGAGAACGAGGTAATTACCAAGGACGACTTTGCCGGAGAGATCGAAGGCGAAGGCGTATTGGAAGTCATGCCCGACGGTTACGGATTCCTTCGTTCGGCCGATTACAACTACCTCAATTCCCCCGACGACATTTACGTTTCACCCTCGCAGATCAAGCTCTTCGGCCTGAAACCCGGCGACACGGTGAACGGCGCGATACGCCCCCCGAAGGAGGGTGAGAAGTATTTCCCGCTGGTGCGCGTGAACGAAATCAACGGACTGGCTCCCGAGTACATCCGCGACCGCGTACAGTTCGAATACATGACGCCGTTGTTCCCCAGCGAAAAATTCTGCCTCACGGGCAACGGCCACAACAACATGTCGACGCGCGTCGTGGACCTCTTTTCGCCAATCGGCAAGGGCCAGCGCGCACTGATCGTGGCACAGCCCAAGACCGGTAAAACGATGCTGTTGCAGTCGATCGCCAACGCCATTGCCGACAACCACCCGGAAGTCTATATGATCGTGCTGCTGATCGACGAACGCCCGGAGGAGGTGACTGAAATGGCCCGCAACGTAAAGGCCGAGGTTGTGGCTTCGACCTTCGACGAGCAGGCTTCGCGCCACGTGAAAGTGGCTGAAATGGTACTGGACAAGGCCAAGCGCATGGTCGAGAGCGGACACGATGTCGTGATTTTCCTCGACTCGATCACCCGTCTGGCCCGCGCCTATAACTCCGTGCAGCCCGCATCGGGAAAGGTGCTTTCGGGAGGTGTCGACGCCAACGCCCTGCACAAGCCCAAGCGTTTCTTCGGTGCAGCCCGTAATACAGAAGAGAAGGGTTCGCTGACGATCATCGCCACGGCGCTGATCGACACCGGTTCGAAAATGGACGAAGTGATCTTCGAGGAGTTCAAGGGTACGGGTAACATGGAGCTGCAGCTGGACCGCAAGCTGGCCAACAAGCGCGTATACCCGGCAGTCGATGTAATCGCCTCGGGAACCCGCCGCGAAGACCTGCTGCTGCCGCGCGACGTGATGAACCGCACGTGGGTGCTGCGTAAGTACCTTTCGGACATGACGCCCGTCGAGGCTATGGAGTTCCTCCAGAAGCAGATGAGCCTCACCGACACCAACGAGGAGTTCCTCGCAACGATGAACCATTAGGAACATCGCCCCACGAACTGCAAACACCCCGGTAGATAGATGAAAAAACTGATTCTGACAGGCCTATGCCTCCTTTTCGCCCACGGAGCTTTCGCGTGGGGACAGAAGGGACACGACGTGACGGCATACATCGCCGAATGCCACCTGACGCCCGAAGCGGCCGAGAAAGTCCACAAAGTCCTCGATGGTTATTCGCCCGTATACATCGCCAACTGGCTCGACTTTGCGAGCTACTGGCCCGAGTACGCCTACTCGAAGACCTGGCACTACCTGAACATCGACGAAGGCATGACACTGGAGACGATGCCGAAGAACCCCAAGGGCGACGTGCTGACAGCCGTAACAGAGATCACCGAAAAGCTCAAATCGGGGAAACTTACCCCCGAGGAAGAGACGCTGAATCTCAAGATGCTGATCCATCTGGTCGGGGACATGCACTGCCCGATGCACCTCGGACGGCTGAGCGACCTGGGTGGCAATAAACGCCCGGTGCGTTTCTTCGGCCGCAATACGAGCCTGCACTCGGCTTGGGATACGAACATTCCCGAAGCGGTCCACAACTGGAGTTACAGCGAGTGGCAGCAACAGATCGACCGGCTGACGGACGAGGAGGCTGCGCAGATCGTAGCGGGAGAGCCTGCCGACTGGGTGAAGGAGACGCACGAAATCTGCAAGGAGGTTTACGACTTCAGCCCCGAAGGAACGAATATTTTGTACGACTATATTTTCAAGTATACCCCCGTCGTTGAAAAGCAGTTCCTGCGCGGCGGACGCCGCCTGGCACACCTGCTGAACGAGATATACCAATAAATAAAACGCACAAGACACACCGCCCGCCGATCGAAAGACCGGCGGGCGGTTTCGTTTGGGAAGGTGGGAATCAGTAATTCGGGTAGGAACATCCGTAATTTGCGTAATGGATCGTCGTTCGGGGCAAAGTATCTTTGCATTGTGAAAACAGACAAAACAATGAACGACAACGAACCGAACCGGCGGGCCACGGAGATGCTCTTCGCAGAGAAGTGCTCGTGCGTCATCCGCAACGGCGACACGATACGGCTGTTCCGCGAACGGGGCGTCAGGGATCTCTGGCGGTTACTGCACGAGGAACCAAAACTGCTCAACGGCGCCTTTGTGGCCGACAAGGTGGTCGGGAAGGGTGCAGCGGCACTGATGGTCGCAGGCGGCGTGAAGGAGTTATTCGCCGACGTGATAAGCCATGCGGCGCTGGAATTGCTGAACAGAGCCGGGATTCCGGTGAGCTACACGGTGGCCGTGCCGCACATCGTCAATCGCACCGGAGACAGCATCTGTCCCGTCGAACGCCTGTGTGCCGAAGCGCAGAGCGCCGCGGAATGCCTGCCGCTGATCGAAGGATTTTTAACCCAAATGAAAAACAGGAATGAATAAGACCATTTTATCCACACTGGCCTGCGTGGGGCTTACAGTCGCCGCATACGGAGCCCAGGAACCGGAACCGACGGCAAAAAACATAGCGATCGACTCGATCGTGGTGACAGGAGCCCGTTATGCCTCAGACATTCGCCACCTGCCGATGTCGGTGGCGGTCATAGGGCGCGACGAGATTGTCCGCCGGCAGGAGGCATCGGTGCTTCCGCTGCTCACGGAGCAGGTTCCGGGGCTGTTCATTACGGGGCGCGGCGTGATGGGGTACGGCGTCTCGACCGGGGCGGCCGGAGGCATGAGCCTGCGCGGCATCGGCGGAGGATCGGCGGCTCAGATGCTTGTACTGGTCGACGGACACCCGCAATACATGGGTCTGTTCGGCCATCCGATTGCCGACGCTTACCAGTCGATGCTCGCCGAGCGGATCGAAGTAGTCCGCGGTCCGGCATCGGTGCTTTACGGCTCGAATGCCATGGGCGGAGTAATCAACATCGTCACCCGCAAGCAGCGCGAGGAGGGCGTGAGGACCGACCTCAATGTGGGTTACGGCTCTTACAACACATTGCAGACCGAACTGGCCAACCGCATCCGCAAAGGCCGCTTCACGAGCGTCGTGACGGGTTCGTACAACCGCACGGATGGACATCGCGCCGACATGGGCTTCGAGCAATACGGCGGATATGCCAAAGTCGGCTACGAAATCAGCAACAGCTGGAGCGCCTACGCCGACGTAAATCTGACACACTTCAACGCCTCTAATCCGGGCGAAATAGCCGCGCCCGTCTTCGACAATGATTCCCGCATCACGCGCGGCATGACTTCCGTCTCACTGGAAAACAACTATGACCGGACTTCGGGAGCGTTGAAGTTTTTCTACAACTGGGGCCGTCACCGGATCAACGACGGTTACGATGCAGGCGAGGAGCCGCTCGACTATCGTTTTAACTCGACGGACAGGATGCTGGGCATCTCATGGTACCAGAGCGCAGGGTTGTGGCGGGGCAGCCGCCTGACGGCGGGCGTCGACTGGCAGCACTTCGGAGGCCGGGCGTGGAATCGTTTCACGGCAGACGGCCGCGAGGAGCCGATCGTGGACCAGGCGGAGGACGAGATCGCCGGGTATGTCGACTTCCGGCAAACTCTGGGGCGCTTTACGCTCGACGCAGGGGTGCGTCTCGACCACCACACCCGCACCGGCACGGAGTGGGTTCCGCAGGCGGGCGTATCGTTCCGGGCCGCCCGCGACGGGGAGTTGAAAGCCATGGTGAGCAAGGGTTTCCGCAACCCGGTGATCCGCGAACTCTACATGTTCGGGGTAAAAAATCCTGACCTGAAACCCGAGCGGCTGTGGAATTACGAACTTTCGTGGACCCAGCGGCTGGCCGGAGGCAGGGTGTCGTACGGCGTCAATATCTTCTACATCAATGGCGAGGACATCATCCAGCGCGGCAGGCTCGACGGGCGCAACATCCTGCTGAACCAGGAGCGGATCGAGAACTGGGGCGCGGAGGCCAACGTCGCATGGCGCATCGGCGGGGCATGGAGCGTGGATGCCAATTACAGTTGGCTGCGGATGGAATATCCCGTGCTGGCATCCCCGGAACACAAGTTTTACGCCGGAGGCAACTTCGCAAAAGGCCGCTGGTCGGTGTCGACGGGCATTCAGTATGTGGCAGGGCTTTATACATCGGTAGCTCCGAACCCGGAAATCCAGGAAAAATTCGTACTTTGGAACCTCCGGGCGTCGTTTCGGGTGAACCGCCTGCTGACGCTCTTCGCCCGGGGTGAGAACCTGCTGGTCGAGCGTTACGAAATCAATGCCGGATATCCGATGCCCCGGGCGACGGTCTTCGGCGGCGCAAAGTTAAACTTTTAGTTGAGATAACCATGGAAACAACCTCTGTAACATTCTTTTCACCCGGATACCGTGAAGCGAGAACCTACCTTGCAGCAGCGCTGTTCATCGCAGGCAATGTGGCCCTGCCGCAGTTGTGCCACCTCGTACAGTTGGGCGGACCTACGATGCTGCCGATCTATTTCTTCACGCTCGTGGGCGCCTATAAATACGGTTGGCACGTGGGGCTACTCACGGCCATCGCGTCGCCGCTCGTAAATGCAGCGCTGTTCGGGATGCCGACCGTCACCGCACTGCCCGTAATCCTGCTCAAATCGGCGTTGCTGGCAGCGGCGGCAGGGTACGCCGCATGGCGTTTCAACCGGGTGTCGGTAGCGCTGCTCACGGGCGTGGTGCTGTTTTATCAACTTGCCGGTTCGGCCGGGGAGTGGGCCATCACAGGTAGCCTGGTGGCTGCCATGCAGGATTTTAGGCTCGGGATTCCCGGTATGCTGCTGCAAATATTCGGCGGATACCTCTTTATAAAACACGTAATACGCAACTAGCCATGATGAAAAAAATTTGTATGATCACCCTTGTATTGCAGTTCGCGGCCATAGGCTCCGGCTGTGCATCGAACAACGACAGGAAGGCAGAAAAAGCCGTTCCCGCCAAAGTTTACATGACCCGCGATATCTCGCCTGCCGGCATGAAAGCCGTTTACGAGGCGTTGGGACGAAAGGCCGAAGGGAAGAAGGTCGCCGTGAAACTCTCGACCGGGGAGCCCGGGGGTAACAACTTCCTGCAACCGGCGTTGATCGGCGATTTGGTAAAATCGGTGAAAGGCACGATTGTCGAGTGCAACACGGCCTATGGCGGCGGACGCGCCAGCACCGCCGACCACCTCAAGGCCGCGGCCGACCACGGGTTCACGGCCATCGCTCCGGTCGATATCATGGATGCCGAGGGCGAAGTACGCCTGCCCATCGAAGGCGGGAAGCACCTCAAGTACGACATTGTAGGTTCCCATTTCCCGGAATACGATTTCGTCGTCGTGTTGTCCCATTTCAAAGGGCATGCAATGGGCGGATTCGGCGGCGCGATCAAGAACATTTCGATCGGTATCGCTTCGTCGGACGGTAAGGCATGGATTCACTCGGCCGGAAAAACCGCAAATGCCGGGGAAATGTGGGATAACCTGCCCCCGCAGGACGATTTTCTGGAATCGATGGCCGAGGCGGCCAAGGCCGTCGCCGACCACTGCGGCGACAAAATACTGTACATCAGCGTCATGAACAACCTTTCGGTGGACTGCGACTGCAACGCGCATCCCGAACCGCCCCGCATGGGCGATATCGGCATCCTCGCCTCGCTGGACCCCGTAGCGCTGGATAAGGCGTGCATCGACCTGGTTTACGCCTCGCCCGACGAGGGTAAAGTACACCTGATCGAGCGCATGGAGTCGCGGCACGGCATCCACACGCTCGAACATGCCGAGGCAATCGGCGTCGGCAACCAGCAGTACGAGCTGGTCGACCTGGACAAATAGCGGGGCGACCCGCTCCATCCAAAAAAGCCATCACCCACAGAGAGCGGGATTAAACAGATGTAACGATTCGATTTATCGGGTCGTTACATTTCTTATATAGGAGAATAGGTAACGAGAAGGTAACGGTTTATTTTCAGTAGATTGCACTGAATTTCCTTGTTTCAAATAACCATTGTAAAAATACGAATAATTGTAAAATAATCCAAATAGTCATCTTTCTTCTCGTGTCTATTATAAAAAAGTTCCTCTGCTCTAGGCCAAATGGTGTATTAATATCACAGGGAGGTATTCAGAGTAAGTTGTAAATAATAAAATTACTGCATATTCTGCATCGGGATAATTCCGTGAATTGCTCACTTCGTTTCAGAAAAGAAGTAAGAGCTGTTTCAGGAACAATCGCTGAAAACAAAAAGTTAAATACGCTTTCAGAGATCAGACTATTTGTTTGTAAATTTCCATTTTTCTCCTAAATTTCTCCAAAATCGTCTTCTACTTTTGCCCGCAATAATAAAAGTAGAAGATGAAGCGGTTATTATTGTTACTTTCATTGGGTATTGTCAGCCTGCATTCATACGGGCAGGAAGACAGCGGCAGGTCACTGCATTACTATATAGAGACCGCCAAAAAGAATAGCCCCCTGATAACGGATTATCGGAATCAGACGGAGATAGAGCAAGCGGAACTCGAAGGGTTGAAAGCCATGTACACACACTCTCGGCTGGAGCTGAACGGTGACTATCTGTTCGTGCCGATTATCTCGAAGGACGGCGGACGGATCGCCTTCAAATGGAATGCTCGGTCGGCTACGGATTACTACGGTTACGATTTGGGAGAGAGCAGCGGCTCTTTCCATACCGGAGCGACTTGGACACAACCCCTCTTGGGCAGGAGTTTCTACAAAGTAGCGCAGGAGCAGGCAAAGCTCAACACGGATATGGCGAATAACCGTATTCGTATGGAAGAGCATCAGCTGGAGCGTTCCGTGACGGAACAATACCTGCTCTGCCTGCTCGACAAGGCGCAGATAGACTTTACGGATTCAGTCGGAACGGTCATCGACCGCCAAATAGAGATTGTTCGAAAGTTAGTCGCAAACGGACTGTCCAAACAGTCGGATTTGAACCTGCTGATGATTGAAAGGGAGGCCAATGCCGAATTGCACACCGCCGCCCGTCAGAATTACCACACCCATCTGATGGATCTGAACCTGCTCTGCGGCATCGACGAGGTGACCGATGTGGCATTGTCGGATATAAGCCAGCCTGTCCGGTTGCGCAACGACGGGGAGCCGAGCCTCTTTACCGAGCAATATCGGTTGGACAGTCTTAACACTGTGATGTCATTACGTTCCTTCAATCTTCAATACAAACCCAAGCTCGACCTGTTCGTAAACGGTGGTCTTCAAGTCGGAGACTTCGCCGGATGGTATCGCCACTTCGGGTGGAGTGCAGGACTTACATTCTCGTGGACCATTTTCGACGGCAGGCAGAAGCGGCAGAAAGAACGTCAGGCCGTGTGGCAACAGAACACCATACGAACTTACAGGGAGAACTCCGAATATCAGCGGAACATGAGAATCAAACAATGTCTCTCCGAGTTGGGCAGATACGACGAAAGAGAGAGGGCGTTGGACATCCAGCTTGCCGAATACGAATCCGTCTTGTCCGATTACGGCAGGGAGATGGATGCCGGGCAAGTATCCGTACTGGACTATATCACCGTACTGCGCAGCAAGATTCAGACGGAGAAAGACCGCCTGCTGCTGCGCACGAACAGGCAGCTTGTCATAGCCGCCTATAATTATTGGAATTGGTAATATCAAATCATCACAGTCATGAAATATCATATCATTTTATTATCGCTTATAGTAAGCCTTGGCGGATGTGGGCAAAGAGACGCATCGAACGGAAACATACAGGAAGAAAAGCCCGGAACGGCAGTCACGCTGACTCATGCGGCGTTCGGCAAAATCGAGAAGGAAATCATCTTGTCCGCCACTACGGCGTACCAGAACAAGTCGGTGGTCAGCGCCCCGATTCCGGCATTCATCACGGAAGTCCTCGTACAGCCCGGTTCAAGGGTAAAAGCCGGAGATATACTTTACCGGATAGAGAGTAAAGAACAGCACGCTTTGGGCAGCGGCAACCGGACGGCCATTCCCATACAGGCAGAGCGTGACGGTATTGTCCTCGACGTGCAGCAGCAGGCAGGGAGTTATGTCACTGAAGGAGCTGTGCTTTGCTCCGTCGCCGAAGCCGGAAGCCTTGTATTCGAGATTAATGTCCCCTACGAACAGAGGCGGTATGCGTACAGCGGAAGCAAATGTATGCTGGAACTGCCCGACGGAACCCGGCTGACGGCAACCGTCCACGCCCCATTGGCAACGATGAACACGGTATCGCAATCGGAACGGGTAATCGCACGTGCAAAAGCGCCTTTCCTGCCGGAGGGCATGAATGTCAAGGCTGTATTTACAGAAAGCGGTTCATCCTCGGATAAAGGCATGATACTTCCCAAAAGTGCCGTGCAGAGCGACGAAACGCTTACGGAGCATTGGGTAATGAAATTGGCCGATGACAGTACGGCCGTCAAAGTACCTGTAGAGGTAGGCAACAGCAACGCTTCGGAAATCGAAATCAAATCGGATGCCTTGTCGCCGCAAGACCGCATTATCCTCACGGGTGGATACGGTTTGGAGGACGGGGCGAAAGTCATCGTTACGAAAGAGGAGGCCGCCTTATGAGCACGATACGGAAAAGAAGCCTTCACCGGCTATACAGCCGCCCTATCCTGTTCGTAGGGCTGCTTCTGCTGCTTGCCGGAGCGTGGTGCTATACGCAGATGCAGACCAACCTGTTTCCCGAAGTGTTGTTCCCCCGCATCACGGTGATAGCCGATGCCGGACAGCAGCCCGTAGACCGTATGATGATTACCGTCACCAAACCCTTGGAAAGTGCGGTGAAGAAGGTGCAGGGTACGACGGTCGTCAAGAGCAGCACCAGCCGGGGCAGTTGCGTGATAGACGTTTACTTCAAATGGGGATTGGATATTTATGCCTTGAAAACCCAGTTGGAGAGCCGCATCAATGAGATAAAAGGTTTCCTGCCCGACGGTACGGTCATCTCCACCGAGGCGATGAACCAGTCGTTGTTCCCAGTCTATGGATTCACGCTGGAGAGCAAGACGCACAGCCGCATTGCCCTGCGCGATGTGGGCAACCTCGTGGTACGTCCCATGTTCTCGCAAGTGGACGGTATCAGCAATGTAGTGGTACGCGGCGGCAAGGCGAAGGAGTTCGTCGTGAAGCCCGACGCCGCGAAGATGACGGCGCTCGGCATTACTCCTGCACAGATAAAGACTGCTTTCGCGCAGACAAATTATGTATTGGGAAACGGCAATGTAGCGAACTATAACCGCTTGTACCTGACACTGACCGATACGCGGCTGGACGGTATCGAAGATATTCGCAATGTCATTATCCGCAACGACGGCAGGCGGATCGTCCGTCTGGGCGATATAGCGGCTGTCGAGATACAGGAACAGCAGGAGTTTCTGAAAATCAATGCCGGCGGCAACGATGCCGTGCTTATCGATTTGGTGAAGCAGCCGGGTGTGAATCTGATCGATTTTGCGAAGCAGGTGGAAAGCAAGGCAGACGAGATCAGGCAGCAGCTTCCGGCAGGCTATGAGTTGAAGCCCTATTACAATCAGAGTGCCTTCGTGGGCGACAGCATCCACAGCGTACTGAAAACCATCTATGAGGGATTGTTTCTCGCCATCATCGTGATGGTGCTGTTCCTCCGCTCGTGGCGGTCGAGTCTGGTGGTCATGCTGACCATTCCCGTTACAGTGGCTTTCAGTATCCTGCTCTGTTATCTGGCAGGAATTACCATCAATGTCATGTCGCTCGGCGCGATGGCCGCTTCGGTGGGGTTGATTATCGACGATGCCATTGTCGTTATCGAACAGATTTACCGGGAGCACGAAGAACGCCCCGGCACGGGCCGCTTCACTGTCGTACGCCATGCCATCCGTAATCTTTTTCCTGCTATGGTGGCATCTTCGCTTTCGACGATTGTCATCCATTTCCCGTTCCGGCTGATGAGCGGGCTGGCAGGCAGCTTTTTCAAGGAACTGTCCGACACGATGCAGCTTACGCTCGTCGCTTCATTCCTCGTCACTTGGCTGCTGCTGCCTGTCCTGCACCTCGTTATCGGATATAGGAAACAACTGCGTCCGAAGGACTTGGATGTGAAGGCACTCGAAGAAAACTCCGTCCGGAAGGTTCATTTCTTGACCGTCGTCTATCGCAAACCGCTGGTTGCCGCAGGGTTCGTCCTGCTTTTAGGGCTGGGTGGCTGGTATGCCTCTACGCAGCTCTCTTCGGGTTTTCTTCCCGATTTGGATGAAGGAACCATCGTGCTCGACTATCATTCTCCCGCAGGAACGGACATCGAGGAGACCGACCGCCTCTGCCGGCAGATGGAGCGTATTATCATGGCGCATCCCGATGTGGAGACTTACTCGCGCCGCACGGCGCTCGGTATGTCCTTCAAGACACGTCCGAGCAATTTCGGCGACTATCTGATTCAACTGAAAGCGGACCGGAAAACAAGTACCCCCGAAGTCATCAGCGACCTGCGCCGGGAAATATCGCAAGCCGTTCCGTTGATGACCATCGGCTTCGGGCAGCGTATCGCCGACCTTTTGGGCGACTTGATGAGTACCGCGCAACCCGTCGAAGTGAAGATATTCGGAAACGATTACGAAACCTTGCAGAAGATGGCGGCACAAGCGGAAAAAGTCATGGAGGCCGTACCGGGCATTGTGGACATCGACAACGGACTGATACCCGCCGGAGCCTCGATAGTCTTCACCCCGAATCAGGAACGTCTTTCGCAATTCGGCATTTCGCTGACCGATTTTCAGGAACAGCTCGCGGCGCATACGGGCGGCGTTCCCCTTTGCCAGCCTGCCAATATGATAGAGCCTAACCCGGCACAGGCAGCCATGACGGGCGGACTGCAAATCGGTTCCGTGCAGGACGGCGAACAGATGCGCCGCATCCTGCTCCGTTTCACGGACTTCGGGGACAACTCTCCCGAATGGCTGGAACGGCAACCCATATTCCTGCCCGACGGCAGCACCCGTCCGCTCGGCTTCTTTTGCGACGTCCGTGTCATTCCGGGGGAGATAGAGCAGCGGCGTGAAGATCTGAAGAGTAACATCACCCTGACCGCCCGCTTGGAGAACCGGGATTTGGGCAGTGCGATAGCAGATTTGCAAACGTCTCTCGATGCGCAGCTTCATCTCCCCGCAGGCTACAGCATTTCCTACGGAGGAGCCTATTCCGAACAGCAGCAGTCCTTCCGCGAACTGATGATGATTCTCTCGCTTGCCGTCTTGCTGGTATTCGCTGTGTTGATGTTCCTTTTCCGCGAATGGCGCATATCGCTCGCCGTGCTGTTTATCTCCGGGCTGGGCATCTGCGGCTGTCTGCTGGCTTTGTGGCTGACGGGCGTTCCGCTCAACGTAAGCAGCTACACGGGTATCATCATGGTAGTAGGCATCATCGCCGAGAACGCCATCTTCACCGTATGGCAGTATCGGATGAACCGCCGCACGGGCGGCGACATTCCGGAAGCCGTGGATTACGCCATCGCCTTGCGCATCCGTCCCAAGCTGATGACGGCTATCGGCGCCGTACTCGCCCTGATGCCATTGGCGCTCGGCATCGGACTCGGCGCACAGATGCAGCAACCGCTGGCGATAGCGGTGATCGGCGGGTTCGTCGTCGGGTTGCCGCTGCTCCTGCTGGTATTGCCGGGCTTGATGTTGTTAATTTATAAAAGAGAGGGCGATCTCTCCTAAAATGATTAATTTTGCAGCAAATCACGACGTCTATGTGGAAATATTATGCACTGCTTTCGGCCCTCTTTGCCGCGCTGACGGCCGTTTTCGCCAAGATCGGGGTAAAAGACGTCAATTCGGATCTGGCCACCGCTATCCGGACGTCGGTCGTATTGCTCATAACCTGGGGAATCGTCTTTGCGGGAAAACATACGGCCGAACTGAAAGGCATCGGCTGGCACGCGTGGCTGTTCCTGATTCTGTCCGGAATAGCCACCGGTCTCTCGTGGCTGTTCTATTTCAAGGCGTTGCAGACGGGAGACGTGTCGCGCGTGGCTCCGATAGACAAACTGAGCGTCGTGATCACGATCTGTCTGTCGTTCCTGCTGCTGAAAGAGCCGGTCAATGCAAGGGGCGTGATCGGAGCGTTGCTGATAACGGGCGGCAGCATCGTGATGTTGATCAAGTGAGGGGGTGGTTATGAGAATCCTGATTATAGAGGACGAGAAAAGATTGTCGGACAGCATCGTCGCCTACCTCAGCGGCGAACGGTACTTATGCGAACAGGCATTCACGTATGACGACGCCAGAATGAAAGTGAATATGTCCGAGTATGATTGCATCCTGCTCGACCTGATGCTGCCGGGCGGAAACGGACTCGACATCCTGGGCGACATCCGCAGCCGAAACAATCCGGCCGGCGTGATTATCGTATCGGCCAAAGACTCGCTCGACGACAAGCTAAAAGGCCTGGAGATCGGAGCCGACGACTATCTGGCCAAACCTTTCCATCTGGCCGAGTTGAGTATGCGTATTTACGCCGTTATACGCAGGAAGGAATTTTCCGCAAGCAACGTATTGGAAAATAACGGCGTAAGGATCGATTTGCGGGAAAAGTCCGTCGCGGTGAACGGCTCTCCGGTCGTGTTGACGAAATCCGAATACGACCTGCTGCTGTTTCTCATCGGCAATAAAGACCGTGTCGTATCGAAAAGCGCCATGGCCGAACATCTCAGCGGCGAGATGGCGGACATGATGGACAATCACGATTTCGTCTATGCGCACATCAAGAACCTGAAAGCCAAACTCGCCGAGGCGGGTTGCAGGGACTGTATCAAGAATGTGTATGGAACGGGCTATAAATGGACGGAACTATGAAAAAGAAAAGCCTGATGTACAAATCGCTCACGCAATTCATTGTCTGCGTGGCAATACTCCTGCTGTTGGCAACCCCTCTGTTCTATTGGCTGACCAAGAGCTTCTATGCCGAGGACATGATAGATATTATCGAAGCCGTACAGCAAGGGAAGCCGGTTCCGGCCCTTGACCTCGAAGAGGATATCCTGCATGGTATCATGATCCAGTTTGCACTTATCGTTACCGTATTGGGCGTGGCTATCGTGCTGATGATGCGCTTCATCTCTGGCCGGCTATGGCAACCGTTCGACAAGACACTGGAGGCGATAGAACATTTCAAGCTGGAAACCGGAGTATGTCCACAATTAGCGGAAAGCGACACCAAAGAATTTGCAAGACTGAATACCACCCTGCAAAGGCTGATGACAGACAGTCTTCACAGCTACCGATTACAGAAAGAGTTTACGGAAAACGCCTCGCACGAGCTGCAAACGCCATTGGCAGTATTCCAAAGCAAACTCGACCTGCTGCTCCAACAGCCGGAGATCACCGAACGGCAGGCCGCCATCATACAGGATTTATACTGGATGAACAGCCGTTTGTCGCGTCTGAACCGCAATCTGCTCCTGCTGGCTAAGATGGAGAACAACCAGTTCAGCCGTACGGAGTCCGTCGATGTCATAACGATGATAAAAGAACTTCAGCCCTATCTCGAAAGTCTTTCCGGCGAATTGGTCTTGAAGCAAAACTTTTCAGCAGACTCTTTGCCGATAAATGCCAACCGTTCCTTGTTGGAAAGCATGGTAAACAACCTCGTCGTGAATGCCGTGCGCCACAATAAGCCCGACGGGGAGATAACTGTTTCCCTGTCGGATAACCGGCTGACGGTATCGAATACATCCGACGAGGCGGCATTGGATGAGAACCTGATATTCAATCGCTTCTACCGGCCTTTGGAAAAAGCGGAAGGCAACGGCCTCGGATTGGCGATTATGAAAGCCGTATGCGATTATCACGGGTGGAAAATTTCATATGCCTATACTGATGGAAAACATGAGTTTACGGTAATATTCTCATAAATCTTCAAAATTTCCCCAAACTCGTCCGATACCTTTACTGCCATAATTTTTTTGAATTATGGCAGCATGAAAAAGATAGCACTATGTATCGTCGGTATCTGCAGCGTTACCCTCTTGTCGGCACAAAATCCGACAGACAGCCTGAGAACTGAAAGAAAGTACAGTTTCCCTGCCTATGTATCGAGCAATTTCAGCAGAAGACTTGACAGGTTCTCGTCCTCCCGGTTTTATCAAATGACATATATTGGCGTTCCGCTGGTTGTCGGAGGTCTGATTGTAAAAAGTGAGGACGACCATTTCCAGAGCCTGCGCAATGATTATCTGCCCCGGTTCAGCCGCCATGCGGACGATTATATGCAATATGCTCCTGCCGCAATAATGCTCGGCATGAAAGCGGCCGGTGTACAAAGCCGCAGTTCATGGGGCAGGATGATTGTTTCCGATGCTTTTTCCGCCATCCTTATGGGAAGTGTGGTGAACACGTTGAAACGCACAACCAATGTCGAGCGTCCGGACGGTTCGAACAGACACTCCTTTCCTTCCGGACATACCGCCACGGCATTTATGACCGCCACCATGTTCAATAAGGAGTACGAACATAAAAGCCCGTGGATCGGTGTCGGGGCATATGGCATGGCTACCGCTACGGGGTTGATGCGGATGGCAAACAACAAGCATTGGCTGAGCGATGTGCTGACCGGTGCAGGCATAGGAATACTTTCGACAGAGATCGGTTATTACCTTGCAGACCTGATATTCAAGGAAAAGGGGATTAACAGCTTTGCTAATGAAGATATGTTCGACCGAATGGAAAAGCCCTCTTTTCTTAGTCTGTATCTCGGATTGAATATCCCATTGAGTGGTTATGACATTGATGAACAAACCGAATTTAGCACCTCATCGGGTAGCGCGGCCGGTGTGGAGGGTGCGTATTTCTTCAATCCGTATATCGGTGTCGGAGGACGGTTTGCCGTTTCCAACACTTCGATAATTGTCAATGACGACAAAGCGGAGGACAATACATTCGCTGCGATGTCGCTATGCGGCGGGGCCTATTTTTCTTATCCCTTATCCAGCCGTTGGCTGGTAGGGAGTAAATTTTTAGGTGGATATGTACATTATCCGCAATTAAAACTAACCGATCGGTCGGTTCCTGCAAGGGACGGCTTCTGTTTGGGAAGCGGGGTTTCATTGACATTCAAGGCTAAAGAGCATTACGGCATTCGCTTTTTCCTCGATTATAATTTACTGCCGTCCCATAGCAAGAACAGCGGTGAGTCTATGAATATGATAACTTTAGGATCGTCGTTCATGATTACGCTATAAACCGCGGATAGAAGATATAATAGAAATCTTAATTAGGGTTCCTATATTCATTCGGAGCCGTTCCGGTTATCTTTTTGAAAAGGAAACAGAAATACTGCACCGAAGGAAATCCGAGTTCACGTACTATCTGGGAGAGAGGTTCGCCCGAAGAACGCAGTTTATCTTTTGCCAACTCGATACGTTTCAGTTGGATATGACAGTTGTGCGTATGTCCGAATTGCAGGAAAAGCAGATCGTTGAAATAGGCCTCCGACAAATGGAGCTGTCCGGCACAACAGGCGGATGTGAGGGGCATCTGCGCGAGTCTTCCTTCGCCTATATATTGTTCGACAAGGTCTTCATATTGCCGCATCAGCACTTCGTTAGCCGACTCACGGACAATGAACTGCCGTTCGTAAAAACGGGTCGCATAATCCAGCAGACGGGTGATATGGCGTATCAGGATCGTGCGTTTGTAGGCATCCGTACCGCGAAGAAGCTCCCTACGTATATCATCGGCACACGAAGCGAGGATTCGTTTCTCTGCCACGGATACATGCAGCGCCTCCCTGGGGGCATATGAAAAGAATGTATATTCTTCGACACACTTTTCTAAAGTTCGCCCCTCGAACAGCTCGGGATGGAACGCAACCGTCCACAGACCGGATTCCGGGATTTCCTCGCAGACTGCACCGGCCCGGTAACAGACGAGTGTTCCGTCACAGTAGTCGTAATGCTGCCTACCGTATCGTGCGCAGGATTCAGCCGGGGCATTCATTAATATCAGGCAATAATATCCCGACCGACACAGGTGCGGAACAGTAGCACGCGGATCGGCTGCGTCGTCGATATAGAGTCCAGGGAATTGCAGTTCGTTCATCGCTGTTCGTATCGCGTCTAATGCTGAGCGCGAAATTCATTGGGCGTACAGCCCGTCACCCGTTTGAACATCCGGCTCAGATGCTGCGGATATTGGAATCCCAACCCGTAAGCAATTTCACTCGTTGTTTTGTCCGTGCCGAGCAGGGCTTCCTTGGCCCGTCCGATCAGTTTGTTTTGGATATATTCCGAAGCGGTCTGTCCCGTCTGTTTACGGATCATATCGCCGAAATAATTCGCCGACAGAAACACTTTATCGGCAAAATACCTGACGGTCGGCAATCCTTCACGTATCGGAGCGTCGCTGTCGAAATACTCGTCCAGCAGCCGCTCGAAACGGACGACAATGTCTTTGTTCACCTCTTCACGTGTCGTGAACTGCCGCTCGTAGAAACGCATACAGTAGTCGAGCAGCAGCCCGATATTGGCGCAGATCAACCGGCGGCTGTGCTTGTCGATACTATGCTTTAGCTCCGCCTCGATTTTGTGCAGGCAGTCCATTACGGTCGCCCGTTCCTCTTCCGACAGGTGCAGCGCCTCGCGGGTCGCATAAGAGAAGAACGAATAGTTCTTGATCTCCTGGCCGAGCGCTGTACCCCGGATCAGGTCGGGATGGAACAGAATGCCGTGGGCTTTAGGCTGGACGTTTTTCAGCATCTCGGTCTCCGTTATCTGACCGGGGGCGAAACTGACAATCGTGCCCTCCTGATAGTCGTAACTCTGGCGTCCGTATAGGATGTTCCCGCAGTAGGTGTCTTTCAGATAAAGGGCATATACACCGTAGTTAATCTTAATGTGTTCCGGCCACTGCGTTGCCTTCGACAGATCGACCACACTCACTAACGGATGCCGTGTTTCGAGTCCGAACAGCTTGTTATATTTATCTACTGAATCGAGTTTTATAACTTCTTCCATAAACCTTCGTTTAATTTCTTTCGAGCAAAAATAATTCATTTGATCCGAATTTCATACGGCCCTATCGCAGAATCGGGGATTTGGGTATGAATATCCGTAAATCGTATACAAGCCGGCTTATTTTATCACGGTAATTTTGCAATCAGGAAATGAACCATGAAAAAATAGAAGATTATGGATCGCAGAAACTTTCTGAAAACGGCATCGGGTTTTGCATTGCTTGCAGTCGGAACTGCAACCGGTGTTTCCCGTGTATTTGCCGGTACACCGTCATCTTCGGAAAAGGGGAATATGCCGGATGGAGAGAACATGGAACGTCGCCGTCTCGGGGCACTCGATGTATCGGCCATCGGTCTGGGCTGCCTGCCGATGGTGGGCTATTACGGCGGGAAGTACGACAAGCGGGATATGATCGCCCTGATCCGCCGGGCATACGACCGGGGCGTCACCTTTTTCGATACGGCCGAAGTCTATGGCCCTTACACCAGCGAAGAGTGGGTCGGCGAGGCACTCGCACCGTTTCGCGACAAAGTGAAAATCGGCACGAAGTTCGGCTTCGGCGTCGAGGAGGGGCGGCCGACCGCGCTTAACAGCCATCCCGACCATATCCGCCGGGCGGTGGAGGGTTCTTTGAAACGCCTGCGCACCGACCATATCGACCTGCTGTATCAGCACCGTGTCGATCCTACCGTCCCGATGGAAGAGGTCGCCGGAACTGTCAAGGATTTGATGCAGGAGGGCAAAGTGCTGCATTGGGGGCTGTCGGAAGCCAGCGCCCGTTCCATCCGTCGGGCACACGTCGTTTGTCCGCTTTCGGCCGTGCAGAGCGAGTATGCCATCTGGTGGCGGGAGCCGGAAACCAAAATCTTCCCGACGTTGGAAGAACTCGGTATCGGCTTCGTGCCTTATTGTCCGCTGGGGCGTGCGTTCCTCACGGGTGTGATCAACGAGAACAACCGTTTCTACGAAGGCGACCGCCGCTGGAACCTGCCGCAGTTCACGCCTGAAGCCCTGAAGCACAATATGCCGCTCGTCGCCTTGGTGCGCAAATGGGCAGAGCGCAAAGGAATGACTCCCGCGCAATTTGCCCTCGTATGGATGTTGTCGCGCAAGTCGTGGATCGCTCCGATACCCGGAACGACCAATCCGGCACACCTGGACGACCTGCTCGGAGCCGGAACCGTCCGCCTCTCGGCCTGGGAGATGGAGGAGTTCGACAGGGAATATGCCAAAATCGACCTGATGGGGCATCGTGCCGACCCGTTCACTGAAAGTCAAATAGATAAATAGAAACAAAGATGATAAAAACAATACTGGGTGTTCTGTCGCTGTCGGTCATGCTGTCCTGCAGTACGGCGGTGAAGGAGCATGCCGCTCAACCCGATATTATGGAAACGAACAAGAAAAATCTCGGAAACCTGCTGGCGCTCTATCCCAAACCGATGACAGTCGTCGGGGCGGAGGTCGAAGGAAAAGTGAACTGGCTCGTGGTGGGACACACCGGAGTTATCGGCCACGACCGGATACTGGTCAGCATGAGTAAAAGCCACCACACCAATCAGGGCATCAAGAAATCGAAACGGCTTTCCATCAATCTCGTGAGCCGTGAGATGTTACCGAAAGCCGATTATGTCGGAAGTGTGAGCGGAGCGACGGTCGATAAGTCGGAGGTCTTCGCCTACCACACCGGCGAATACGGCACGCCCGTCATCGACGCGTCGCCTTTGACGATGGAGTGCGAGGTGGTGGATATTTACGAAACCGACGGTTTCGACAATTTCATTTGTGCCGTAGTCAATACATACGCCGCTTCCGAGGTGATCGACGGCAACGGCAGGCTCGACTACACACGGCTGAAACCCGTGCTGTTCGAGTTTCCGACCTACTCCTACCTTGCCACGGGAGAGGTGATCGGCAAATGCCTGAATCTGGACAAGCAGCCGGGGATGTGCGCCAAAGAGCCGATGACGGCCGACGGCATCGTAAGGCTGTCGAAGATAGAGATTTATCCGCAATATCTCGACGAGTATATGAAAAATGCGACCAAAGTGGGCGAAATCTCCCTGCGCACCGAACCGGGCGTGCTGACGATGTACGCCGTCAGCGAAAAGGAGAATCCCTGCAAGGTAACGATTCTCGAAACGTATGCGAACCGCAAAGCTTACGAGAAGCACATCGCTTCGGAACACTTCCGGAAGTACAAGCAGGGAACACTGCACATGGTCAAATCGCTGGTCCTGTCCGACCAGACGCCGCTCAATCCGGCTAACAAGCTCAATAACTTCATGCAATAAATACAACGATTATGAACAAAATTCTTTTAGCAACAGTATTTAGCATTTTAACTCTTCATGTTATGGCACAGGAAAAGATTGTACAGACGGCAGGGCGAACCCAACTCGGCGAGTTCGCACCCAAATTCGCGGAACTCAACGACGATGTCCTCTTCGGCGAAGTGTGGAGCCGCACCGACCGCCTCGGTCTGCGCGACCGCAGTCTGGTAACGATTACCTCTCTTATCAGTCAGGGTATCACGGACAATTCGCTCGTCTTCCACCTCCAGTCGGCAAAGAAGAACGGTATTAGCCGTACCGAGATTGCCGAAATCATCACTCATATCGGTTTCTACGCAGGTTGGCCGAAGGCTTGGGCGGCGTTCAATCTGGCCAAAGGCGTATGGGCGGAAGACTCGGCCGGCGAAGATGCCAAAGCCGCGTTCCAGCGTGAGATGATTTTCCCCATCGGCGAACCGAACACGGCATACGCCCAGTACTTCATCGGCAACAGCTACCTCGCCCCGGTCTCGCGCGAGCAGGTAAACATCTCCAACGTCACTTTCGAACCCCGTTGCCGCAACAACTGGCATATCCACAAGGCTGTGAAAGGCGGCGGACAGATGCTTATCGGTGTGACCGGACGCGGCTGGTATCAGGAAGAGGGCAAGCCGGCGGTAGAAATTCTGCCCGGTACGATAATCCATATCCCGGCTAACGTGAAACACTGGCACGGAGCGGCGGCAGACAGTTGGTTCGCTCATCTGGCTTTCGAGGTTCCGGGGGAAAATACCTCCAACGAGTGGCTCGAACCGGTGACGGACGAGGAGTACGACCGACTTAAATAACGATGAAAAAGCTATTATTGATTCCCCTGATGCTGCTGACCGTCCTGCCGATGGCAGCCTGCGGCGGTTCAGACGATGAGCCGGTCAAGCCCGGACGACCCGAAATTCCCGAACAGCCGGGAGAGGGAGATGACGATGAACCCGAAACGCCCGGCATCCCTTCATTGCATATAAACATCTTAGTCGGTGACCGCACCGTCACCGCCACGATGGAGGACAATGCCGCCGCACGGGATTTTCTCGCGCGCCTGCCCCTCGAGACCACACTGAACGATTATAACAACACGACGGAGAAGATTTTCTATCCCTCCCCGGCGCTGACGACCGAAGGCGTCACGCCCGGCTGTGCTCCTACACCCGGCGATATAACCATCTATGTCCCGTGGGGCAACGTGGCGATTTTCTGCAAGAGCTGGTCGTACAGCCGCGACCTGATTAAAATCGGTCGTATCGACGGAAACGGTATCGAGGCGTTGAGCGTAGCCGGAGATATACCCGTAAAATTTATAAAGAGAGCGGAAAGGTAATCATCGAATTGAAAACAAGAAAAATATGAAAGTAATATCGAATACGGAATTCGGAGGCGAGCGGCCTTTGTTCGAATCGCACGATCTCCGGCTGGAGAACGTCGTCATCCGCGCCGGAGAGTCGGCCATCAAGGAGTGCAGCAACATTGAAGCCGTCGACTGCCGGTTCGAGGGAAATTATCCCTTCTGGCATGTGCATGGTTTCGTTATCGACCGTTGTTTCTTCGATGTCGGCGGACGTTCGGCACTGTGGTACTCCGACCATCTGAAAATGACGAACACACGCATCGACGCACCCAAAATGTTCCGCGAGATGCACGACATCGAAATCGAGAACGTGGAGATGAACGATGCCGACGAAGTGTTCTGGCGTTGCCGGAATCTGAACATCAAAAATCTGAAACTGCACGGCGGCACCTACCCGTTCCTGTTCAGCAGCGACATCCGCATCGACGGATTGGAGAGCGACAGCAAATACGTTTTCCAGTATGTGAAGAACGTGGAGATTCATAACGCCAAGATTACCACGAAGGACGCCTTCTGGGAGGTGGAGAACGTGACGATCTACGACTCCGAGCTCAACGGAGAATATCTGGGCTGGCATTCGCACAACCTTCGGCTGGTGAACTGTCACATTACCGGCGAGCAGCCGCTCTGCTATGCCCGCGACCTCGTGTTGGAAAACTGCACCTTCGGCCCCGACTGCGACCGGGCTTTCGAATACAGTTCGGTGCAGGCGACCATCCGGGGTGCGATAGGCGGAGTGAAGAATCCGCGAACCGGCTGTATCATTGCGGACAGCTACGGGGAGATCATCCTCGACGAGAATATCAAGGCTCCGGCCGATTGCGAACTGATATGCCGGGGCGAGAAAACCGGTCTCGCCGGCTGAAAACGTTGCGGACCGCCTGATGGAAACGGAAAAAAGAGAGACCGATCACCTGTTGTCGCTTATCCGCAACGGAGAAAAGTTGACGCTGGGGCAGCAGTTGCGCCTGACTGCATACCTCAGCGTCCCGGCCATTATGGCGCAGGTGTCCTCCATCGCCATGCAGTATATCGACGCCTCGATGGTGGGCAGTCTGGGGGCGAATGCCGCCGCTTCCATCGGGCTGGTATCGACCACGACATGGCTCTTCTGGGGATTGTGCGCAGCCGCCGCGACGGGATTTTCCGTCCAAGTGGCGCACCGGATCGGAGCCGGGGATTTTGCAGGAGCCCGAAAGATACTCCGCCAGTCGGTCGCGGCCACGCTTGTTTTCAGTTCCCTGCTGGCGTTGGTCGGCATCACCATCGGCGGCGTGCTTCCCGGATGGCTGGGCGGCGACGAGGCGATACGGGGCGATTCGTCCCTCTATTTTAGGATATTCTCGCTTTTCCTGCCGGCCCTGCAACTGAACTTCCTTGCGGGAGGTATGTTGCGTTGCAGCGGAAATATGCGCGTACCGAGCATGCTGAACGTGCTGATGTGCCTGCTGGATGTCGTGTTCAACTTCCTGCTGATTTTCCCTTCGCGGCAGGTGGAATGGCTGGGAGTGGAATTTACCGCTTACGGGGCAGGCTTGGGGGTGGAAGGCGCGGCATTGGGAACGGTATTGGCCGAACTCGTCACCGCCGGCGGGATGATGTGGTATCTGTGCCGCCGCTCGCCCATGCTGAAACTGGCCGGAGAGCGGGGTAGTTTCCGGCCCCGGAAAGAGACGCTGCGCAAGGCTGTCCGCATCTCCCTGCCGATGGGATTCGAGCACATGGCCATTTGCGGGGCGCAGATCGCAACGACGGTCATCGTCGCTCCGCTCGGCATCGTTGCCATTGCCGCCAACTCGTTCGCCATCATCGCCGAAAGCCTCTGTTATATGCCCGGCTACGGCATTTCGGAAGCCGCCACGACGCTGGTCGGGCAAAGCCTCGGGGCGAACCGCATCCGGCTGCTCAAGCGCTTTGCCAATATCACCGTCTGGTCGGGGATGCTGATTATGGGCGTCATGGGAGCGCTGATGTATGCGGCGGCTCCGCAAATCATCGGCGTGATGACTCCCGTAGAGGAAATCCGCACGTTGGGCGTCGAGATACTGCGGATAGAAGCCTTTGCCGAGCCGATGTTCGCGGCTTCGATCGTCGCCTACGGCGTATTCGTGGGTGTCGGAAGTACGTTCGTACCCAGCCTGATGAACTTCGGCAGCATCTGGGGCGTGCGGCTGACGCTGGCGGCATGGCTCGCCCCCACGATGGGGTTACGCGGCGTGTGGCTCGCCATGTGCATCGAGCTTTGCTTCCGGGGCGCGATCTTCCTCACGAGGCTGTGGGGCGGCAACTGGATTTATAAATTACGCGTAAAAAGATAAGTTATGAACTACGATTTCGATACGGTTGTCCCGCGACGCGGGACGAACTCCTACAAATGGGATACTCCCGAAGAGGAGCATGTGCTGCCCATGTGGGTGGCGGATATGGATTTCCGCACGGCGCCGGCCATTATCGATGCATTGCAGAAACGGGTGGCGCACGGCATTTTCGGTTATACCAAAGTACCCGAAGCCTATTACGACGCGGTCGTCCGGTGGTTCGAGGACCGTCATCGCTGGCAGATCGATCCCCGGTGGATCATCTATACGAGCGGCGTCGTGCCGGCTCTGTCGGCCATCATCAAGGCGCTGACCGCACCGGGCGACAAAGTAATCGTCCAGACCCCGGCATACAATTGTTTCTATTCGTCGATCCGCAACGACGGATGCTTCCTGTCGGCCAACAACCTCGTTTACCGGGACGGTCGCTACACGATCGACTTCGACGACCTCGAAACGAAAGCGGCCGATCCGAAGGCGAAACTGCTGTTGTTGTGCAATCCCCACAATCCCGTCGGACGGGTCTGGACGCCGGAGGAACTGCGGCGCATCGGCGACATCTGCCTGCGCAACGGGGTGTTTGTCGTGGCTGACGAGATTCATTGCGAGCTGACCTACGAGGGACACGACTATACGCCGTTCGCCTCCCTCTCCGAACGGTTTCAGCAAAACTCCGCCACTTGCGTTTCGCCGAGCAAGGCGTTCAACCTGGCCGGACTGCAAATCGCCAACATCATTGCCGCCGACGAGGAGGTGCGCCGCCGTATCGACCGCGCCATCAACATCAACGAGGTGTGCGACGTCAATCCGTTCGGCGTAGCGGCCACAATAGCCGCCTATAACGAAAGCGGGAAATGGCTCGATGCCCTGCGGAAATACCTGCGGGAGAATTACGAATACCTCTGCCGCTTTTTCGCCGAAAGGCTGCCGCAATATCCCGTGCTGCCGCTCGAAGGGACTTATCTGGTCTGGATAGACTGCCGGGCATCGGGTATCGGTTCGGACGCCACGACCCTGCGGCTGCAGGAGGAACAAAAACTGATGGTCAACTCCGGTACGATGTACGGCCCGGGCGGCGAAGGGTTCATCCGCCTGAATATCGCCTGCCCCCGGCCACTGCTTACTGACGGGCTGGAACGGATGGCCCGTGTGCTCCAATAAGACAAAGTATCACTATAATATGAAAGTCGGAAAAATAAGATCTCTAAATAAATTTGAGCCTTACAACAAACATTCTACTATTGAAATGCGTTATATTTGTGAAAATCAAAGACCGACAATATGGAGCGACTGGATGTATTCGACTGCTCGAACGTGCTTATAGCGAGTTATTTCACCGATGACCGGGGATGCGCCCACGAGAACCGGGAACACACGCTTGTTTATCTGTGTTCCGGCGAACTGGAAATAGAGGAGCGCGGAAAGAAAACTGTCCTGCACCCGGGCGACTGCGCTTTCATGCGGCGCGATAACCGGATGTGGTTGCAGAAAAAAGTAGAAGAAGGGAAACCCTATCGCTCTATCGTGCTGAAATTCTCGAAGTCCTTTCTCCGGGAGTTTTACCAGACGCTCGACCGGCACCAGATTCCGGCCGACTCTAAACGCGAAAAGGTAAGTCTGCGCGTGCTTCCGAAAGACAGGCCCGATATCCGTTCGCTATTCGAATCGGTCATTCCCTATTTCGACGCGGGAGAAAAACCGTCTGAAGAGGTACTGAAACTGAAGATGATCGAAGGGGTGTATGTATTGCTCAACACCGACCGGAATCTTTATGCGTCGTTATTCGATTTCGTGGAACCGTGGAAAATAGACATCCTCGATTACCTGAACGAAAACTATATGTGCGACCTCTCGATGGAGGAAATCGCAAGTTATACGGGCCGCAGTCTGGCCACCTTCAAACGGGATTTTGCCAAAGTCAGCGACCTTACGCCGCAGAAATGGATCATCAGACGGCGTCTGGAGGCGGCACATGATCTGATCCGCTCGGGGAAAAAGAAAGTTACGGAAGCCTGCTTCGATGTTGGTTTCAAAAATCTGTCGCACTTCTCCAAAATCTATAAAGACACCTACGGGGTAGCCCCGTCGTGGTAAATTGAACTTCACAACAAAGTTATTTGAGCCTCGCAGCAAAGTTGTTGCGAGGCTCTCTTTTTACCTTTGCAACAGAATCGGAGCGAACAGCGTCGTGACCAAAGACGTGCCGCCCATGACCGTCGTTGTGGGCAATCCAGCAAGAGTAATCAAAACACTGAAAAAACAAGCATTATGAAGGAAGAGAACAACACAGGGATCAGCCGCCGCGGATTTCTCAAGACGGCAGCATTGGCAGGTGCGGCATTGGCCATGCCGGCCGGATTACACAAGGTTCTCGCAGCGGAAACGAAACTACCGGAAACCTCCGGCAATGATAGCGATGCCGCCCATATTACGGGACACCGTGTATTGGGTACGGGCAAGGCGGCACTCGAGGTGTCGGCACTCGGGTTTGGGGTGATGGGCATGACCTACAACCGCAGCCAGCACCCGGACAAGAAACAATGTATCCGGTTGTTGCACGAAGCGGTGGATCGGGGCGTGACGCTCTTCGACACGGCCATTATCTATGGGCCGCTGACCAACGAGAATCTGGCTGGAGAAGCGCTGGCGGAGTTCAAGGGACGGATCAACGTGACGACCAAATTCGGGCATGAGGTCATCGACAGCAAGGCCACGGGCCGCCAGGACAGCCGTCCGGCGACCATCCGCCGCTATTGCGAGGAGTCGCTCCGCCGCCTGCGGCTCGATTCGCTGCCGATGTTCTACCAGCACCGCGCCGATCCGAATACCCCGGCCGAGGAGGTGGCATCGACCATCGCCGACCTGATCAAGGAGGGCAAGGTGCAACGCTGGGGAATGTGCGAAGTCAGCGCCGAGACGATTCGTAAGGCCCACGCCATTTGCCCGCTGACAGCAATTCAAAGCGAGTATCATCTGATGCACCGTCTGGTGGAGGAAAACGGCGTATTGGACGTCTGCCGGGAACTGGGTATCGGGTTCGTGCCGTACAGCCCGCTAAACCGGGGATTTCTGGGCGGCTGTATCAACGAATACACAGTTTTCGACGAGAACAACGACAACCGCCAAACCCTGCCGCGCTTCCAGCAGGAAGCGATGCGGACCAATATGCGCATCGTGAATACCCTGCAAGCCTTCGGCCGCACGCGGGGCATGACCTCGGCGCAGGTGGCGCTGGGGTGGCTGTTGCAGCGGGCGCCGTGGATCGTACCGATTCCCGGAACGACGAAACTTTCGCACCTGGAAGAAAACCTGCGTACACTCGACTTCAACATCGGCCCTGCGGAGTGGGAAGAACTGGAAGATGCCGTTGCCGCCATTCCCGTTGTCGGAGACCGGTACAATGCCGAACAGCAGCGGCAGGTAGGACGCTAAGAAATCAGTAAAAAAGGTAACACAATCCGTAATAGGTATACCGTCCGGACGGATGAGCGGCCTTACCTTTGCACTGTAAAATAACAATAAAGGATATGAAACTGCAAGCAGCCGCCATGCTGACATTCCTGGCCTTTGCGAATGTCATGGCACAAGAATCAACTATCAAATCAACGGATATGGAACCATTGGAATTGACGCAGGAGTGGGACAAGACCTTCCCGCAGAGCGACAAGGTGGAACACACGAAAATCACCTTCCACAACCGCTACGGCATCACGCTTGCCGCAGACCTTTACAAACCGAAAAATGCGCAGGGGCGTCTGGCGGCCGTTGCGGTCAGCGGCCCTTACGGGGCGGTGAAAGAACAGGTGTCGGGTCGTTATGCCCAGACCCTCGCCGAGCGGGGTTTCCTGACCATCGCCTTCGACCCTTCGTTCTACGGCGAGAGCGGCGGCACGCCCCGTTATCTCACCTCGCCCGAAATCAGCACGGAGGATTTCAGCGCGGCAGTCGACTACCTGACGCTGCGCGAAGATGTCGACCCGCAGCGAATCGGAATCTTGGGCATCTGCGGCTGGGGCGGATTCGCGCTCAACGCCGCGGCCAACGACCCGCGCATCAAAGCGACGGTGACCTCCACGATGTACGACATGAGCCGCGTGAACGCCAACGGGTATTTCGACGCCATGAGTGCCGACGACCGTTATGCGCTGCGCGAACAACTCAATGAACAGCGAACGGCAGACTACAGAAACGGTAGTTACGAACGCAACGGCGGCGTGGTCGATCCGCTTCCCGAAGACGCGCCGCAATTCGTCAGGGAGTACCACGACTATTATAAGACCGCAAGGGGCTATCACCGCCGTTCCCCGAACTCCAACGAGGGAATCACGAAAACCAGCTCGCTGGCGTTCATCAATATGCCGCTGCTCACCTATATCGGCGAGATCCGCAATGCCGTGCTGATGATACACGGAGCCGAGGCCCATTCGCGCTACTTCAGCGAAGACGCCTACAAACGGCTGACGGGCGACAACAAGGAATTGCTGATCATTCCCGGAGCCAACCATGTCGACCTGTACGACAATCTCGATGCAATACCTTTCGATAAAATCGATACTTTTTTCAAGAATGCCCTGAAATAAAATGAATAAAAGAAAATTAGGACAACTGGAAGTCTCCCCGATCGGAATGGGCTGTATGGGATTCAGTCACGGTTACGGGCAGGTGCCGCCCGAAGCGTATGCCATAGAAGCCGTCCGCAAGGCGTACGACTACGGCTGTACGCATTTCGATACGGCGGAAGGGTATGGCAAAGAACAATTCTACGCCGGTCACAACGAGGAGTTGGTGGGTAAGGCTATCGGGCCGTTCCGCAAGGAGGTGGTACTCGCCACCAAATTTCATATAGGCGAACTCTCAAAACCGGACGAGACGAATCTCTACCGGGAAATACGCCGGCATCTTGAAGATTCCATGAACCGGCTGCGCACGGATTATATCGACCTGTATTACCTGCATCGTACCAGTGAGGCAGTCCGGCTTGAGGATGTGGCAACCGTCATGGGACGGCTCGTCCGGGAAGGGCTGATACGCGGTTGGGGACTGTCGCAAGTATCGGCTGGACAGATACGGACTGCGCATGAGATCACTCCGTTGTCTGCCGTACAGAACATCTATTCGATGGTGGAACGCGATTGCGAAACGGAGATTTTTCCGGTGTGTCTTGAAAAAGGGATCGGACTCGTACCGTTCTCGCCGATTGCAAGCGGATTCCTTTCGGGCAAGGTAACGGCGCAGGAGCAGTTCGGCTTCGATGACGTGCGGAAATTCGTCCCTCAGTTATCAAAAGAGAATATCGAGGCCAACCGGCCCATACTCGATCTCGTGCATCGGTTCGCCGTGGAGAAAAATGCCACCAACGCCCAGATATCGCTTGCGTGGATGCTCCATAAATATCCCAATGTCGTGCCTATCCCCGGTTCCAAAAACCAGGAAAGGATTCTGGAGAATCTGGGAGCCTGGAACGTCACGCTTTCCGATGATGAATTCCGGCAGTTGCAATCAGCGTTGGATGAATGCAAGGTGCACGGACATCGTGGGTGCGTGGAAACGGAACAGACGAGTTTCGGCAAACATTGGAGTGAAGAAAAATAAGAAGTGAACTTCCTGACAAAACAGATTGAGCCTCGCAACAAAAACGTTGCGGGGCTTTGCTTTTACCTTTGCATCAAAGGAATAACTTAAAAATAACAGACATGAAAACTTATTCCTTCTTACGCAGATAAATGAATGTTTAATTATAAAAATAAAAACAATATGAAAAAGTACCTGTATTTCTTGTTTGCCGCGTTTGTAGCGGTGGGATTGGGCGCCTGCTCTCCCGATGACAACGAACCGAACGGCCCCGGTTCCGAGACGCCGGCACCGACCCCTGATCCAAATCCCGAACCGGATCCGGATCCCATTCCTGACCCGACAGCGGGAAAAACGCTCATCGTGTATTACAGTTTTACAAATAATGTGCATACCATCGTTAGCGATTTGCAGACGCAGATCGAAGCCGATGTGATTCGGGTAGAACCGGCCGAAACAGGCCTCGACTATGCGGCCGATAACTACGCAATAGGACGTGCGTTGATCGATGCGATTCGACTCAATCCGAACGATGCGGCATCTTATCCGGAAATCAAACCTGTAGAGGTGAATATCGCTGATTACGACCGGATTATCGTGGGCGTACCCCTATGGCACAACTGCATGGCAGCACCTCTGCAAACATTCCTGTTCCAATTCGGCCCTCAGATGGAAGGCAAGAGTATCGGCCTCATCGTATCCAGCTCCAGCAGCGGTATCAGCGGTGTCGAGTCAGATGCTCGACAGCTCATTCCGGGTGGAGACTTCCTCGAACCGAGCTTATGGATACGTTCAGGCCAAACGTCCAACTGCCACTCGATGATTGCCGACTGGCTGAGTCAAATCAATTAAAAAAGCAAGATTATGAAACGGTTATTTATATCTTTATTGCTGCTCGTTCCGGTAATGACTTTTGCCGGATGCGGCGATGGAAACGACGGTCCGCAGACCGATATTCCGGAGACGCCCGGCAATCCGGGAAACGACGACGATGACGATCCGGGAATGGTTACCCCCGGAAACGGAAAGATTCTGATTGCCTGGTTCAGCCGTTGGGGAAACACGAACTATGCGGCGGATGTAGATGCCACGACCGGAGCAAGCATCATCGTCAATAACGTAACTCGCCGCGGTACGACCGAAATGGTCGCCCGCTATATCCAAACAGCTGTGGGCGGAGACCTGCATCTGATAGAGACCTCGGAACCCTATCCGACGGAGTTCGACGACGTGCGCGACCAGAACCATGCGGAGCAGGCTGCCGGAACGCTTCCTGCACTGAAAAACCGTATTGAGAATATGGACCAGTACGATATTGTCTTCATCGGCTACCCGAACTGGGCGTTGGATGTTCCGCAGGCGATACGTTCGTTCCTGTCCTCTTACGACTTCTCCGGCAAAACGGTCGTTCCGTTCTGCACGCATGACGGATACGGAGCCGGCCGCACGTATAATTCCGTCAGGGAGGAAGCCGCAGGTGCAAATGTGCTGGAAGGCATCGCTATCGAGGCTACAGACGTACCTTCCGCCGAATCGCAGGTACAGGACTGGCTCGGACGAATCGGCATCGAACGGGAAGAGCCGCAGGGTGCATCGGTTCATATTACTGCCGGAGAGTATACGTTTGCCGGAGAATGGCTCGACACCCCGTTAGCCGGCGAAATTCGGGGTATGTTTCCGCTGACCGCAACGTTGGGCCGCTACGGAGATCGAGAATATTACGGCGCCATGCCCCAGCGGCCGACTCATACCGAAGAGGGGCAGCTTCGTTTCGAGAACGGCGACATCACCTATTGTCCGTCCAATAACACGATCGCCATCTTTTACGCGAAAGCCGACGATCCGGCTATGGGACAACTGACCATGCGGATTATCCCGATAGGAAAAGTTACTTCGGATTTGGCAGCTTTCGACGAGATGGACAGCCGGCTGGAATTTACGTTTGACAATTAAAAAATAACAGATTATAATGATACCACTTTTATGGCGGTATCGGTATGCAGCACGACTTAATAAGCACCATCTTATTGGGAACAGACCGGGCGGGTATAACAAAACGGAATCTTCCCGATTTTCAAACAAATTACTTTGAAGATTCTTTCGGTTGCTGTTTAGTACTCATCTCAGTTCTGCTTTTACTGATGGTGACCAGATATACGCCGCCGAAGATCAATGCGATTGCGAGTCCTTTCGTGTAGTTGAACGAATCCATGCCCAGATACACCGACACGACGCAGGCCACCAAAGGCTGAATATAATTATACATTCCGGCAACCGTAGGCCGCAGGCGTTTCTGCCCGACCACGATCAGCATATAACTGATGAACGTGGCGCATACAACGATGAAGCATATCGCCCCGATGGCTTGCAGGTTCAGGCCGCTCCAGTCCGTTGACATCAGATCGTCGTAGGAAAACGGCAGGATACAGATGAGGGCATAGGTGAACATCCATTTCATGATGGTTATGAGGGAATACCGGGTTACGAAGTTCTTGAACAGCACGATATAGAGCGCATAGCTCAATTGGGCCGACAATACCAGCAGGTCGCCCCAGACATTGCCATTCCCGCCGATTGTATCCGCCGATCCCTGATTACTGCCTAGAATCAGCAGCAAGGCACCGGTAGCTCCGAAGGCGATGCCGGCCACTTTTTTGCCGGTAACAGGCTCTTTCAGGAAAAACGCGGCAAGGATCATCGCCCATAAAGGCATGCTCGTCGTTATGATGGATGCGTCGCCCGGGGAGGTCAGTCCCACACCGAAGATGAAACATCCCTGATTGAAGACGATAGCCAGCAACGAGGCACCGAAAAGTTTAACCATATCACATGGAGCAACCCGTTCGGGGCTTCGAAAAAAGGACAGAACCCAAAATAAAATCATGGCTCCGAATACTCGCATATCCGTCAGCACAAGCGGCGTTACGATACCTCCTGCCATAACGATCTTTGCGACGGGAGACATGAGTCCCCACGAAGCGTTGGCCAGGAACATGGAAGCATGTCCGGCGAAAGCGGACTTATTCATAGTCGATTATTTTGCCGCAAAAGTAGTGTACGGCAAACGGATATTATTGTACTTTTGCATGAATTAATTGCAGTATCGTAATATGTGGAAAGAAAATCTGTATCAACCGGTAGAGGTTCTGACCCGCCGGCGCACGAAGTTTCCCGTGGATGAGCACCAGCACTCGTTTTTCGAAATGGTTTATGTGCGATCCGGCAGCGGTTCTTTTTACATGAAAGAGGATGAATGTAAAGCACAACAGACACATTATAAATCCGGTGCGTTGTTTCTGATACCACCCGATACGGTTCATCGCTTTACGGTCGATTCGCCGTGCGAATATGTCTTTATCCGTTTTACAGAGCATTATGCGGCGGATTACCTCGGCAGACAGATCGAACAAGCATTTTATGCCTCTCTCCGGCAATGTGCGATTACGCTCGACAAACAAGATATGGCGACGGTCCGCTCGATGTTCGGACACATCGAGCGGGAGAAATCCCATACGAGAAGATATTCGAATTTTCTATTACAGCAATGGCTTAACAGCATTCTGGTGATTGTCGCCGCCCGCCTCATGCAGGAAACTTCTGCAGGGTATCTCCCGACCGAGACTGGAGCGGACAAAGCGATGTACCTGTTACAATATATTCAGCAGCATATCCATCAGCCCGAACTCCTCAAAACGAAGGCGATCTGCAAGACATTCAATATGGCTTCAACGTATGTCGGTCAATATTTCAAACGCCATTTTCAGGAGGATCTGCAACATTACATCATCAGGAACCGGCTCAAAACGGTCGAAAATATGCTGACGAATACCACGATGAGCGTCAAAGAGATAGCTGCCTGCATGGGATACACGGATTCCTGCTATCTTGTCCGAACATTCCGTTCCTACCACAAGATGTCGCCTCTGGAATTTCGAAAACTGCGACTACGACAGAATTTAGCTTAAGCGGCATTATATTTTATACGGTGGAATTTTTCTCAGCCGGCTCGTTAACGATACTTAATTTCGCTGCTGCTTTTTGTGCCGCTGCTCGATGGCTACTGTTTTTCGCAGGCATCCGTATTGGCTAAATCCAATACCGTATACACGATAGCTGAAATGGAATTGATGACATACTCCTGCTGTCGGAACTCTCCATACGACGCGCATTTGTAATTGCGCAGGCATGAGCACACCACGGACGAGCCTTGCTGCTTGACGTTCCCTTCGGGATAGTTTACCTTGTGGATGCCCAGTCAATCTGCTTGTTCCTGACCCTTGATACTCGGATACAAATTGTATTTCTGCACCAGATCCCACAATCCGGATATGAACCAGTTGTAGCCATACGGATTCTTGATTTTACAGCCGTTCCCATCCATTCATCAGAATATAAGATGGAGGAGTTCCTTATACAATGAAAATATCTCACTTTCACCAAAGGGATATGTATGTAATTGCGTATACATTCAAGAAGTAATCGTAATCCTTTCACGAAAGAAAAAGAGTAAGGTAGAGAATCCCGTAAAATACGAATTATACATCGGCCTTCCGGAGCGTGATACGTTTCTGTCCCGAAATGGGCCGGAAGCGTGACCGAGCTTCCAGCATACGCCCGTCAAAAAACGGGCGTATGAAAAGTCAAATCTTGATCTTAATTAGTTCCATTCTTTACTTAGCTCACGACTTCGGAGTAAAGAGCCGTCCGAGCCTTCGGCGAGAAGTTTCGGGACGCCCGAATTATTCCGGGCGTCCCGAAACACAACTTGCCGTTACTTTGTTGTAACGAGAATGAAGTTCGCTTGAACATGGATTTACCCGGAGGTGAAGGGGAAATTCAGGGGATTTCCCCGAAAGCGGACCGAAGGAGCCTGAAGAATCCGGCTCCCTGCGGAAATGCGCCCTGCAGGACGCTTTCACGACTTATGCAAGGAGCGTCCGGAAGCGACTTTCGGAAAGAATGTCTCCTGTACCGGTGTTAAACATCTCGGAGGACACGGCAAAACTAGGGACAAAATACGATTTGTCAACAGGGTCTGATGGTGACAAAAGCAGACAAATAGTGATAAATATCTTCGGACAGAAGGGTTCGACAGCCTGAAAGCAGGGAATACGGCTTATTTTACCGCTGCAATGCCCTAAGACCCTATTGTTGCAGGCATGGATGCAATGCAATGACATAATGCAGGACACAATGCAGCAATGCATCATCCGACATATTGCATTATTGCAGGATAGGTGGTATTGCAAGAGTGCAATGTAAGCGACAAGGATGCAGTACAATGACATAATACAGGACACAATGCAGCAATGCATCATCCGACATATTGCATGGATGGAACTCCGCAAGGTATTCATCGAAGGTCTGCAACAGCAGCCGACAATCATCTCCCATACCCAGGAAAGCATTGCGAACCTTTTCGGCCGTGACATACGAATCCCGGTCACAAAGACGCTGGTATTGTTTGCCTATATTAGTCTTGATATTCTCCAGCTGCCGGGCTTCGAGACTCTTGCCCGAGGCCTTGTTAGCTTTAGTATCCCAGAGGGAGATAGGTACAGAGAGTTTGCAGCTGAACTGCGACATCGTGCCATTGATCGTAATACGGCCCATGACGGGAACCTGACCCGATTTCTCGGACTGCCTTTTCACATAGAAAAGGACTTTGAAAGTGCTGCGTTTCATAATAACTTGAACTTGTTGGATGGGTTAAACGTAAAGTCAAGTTATTTGTTGCGAGGAAAATCAGCGCAAGATATTGAAAACAAGCACCTTAATACAAAATAAAGCATTTCAGGCAGGTAACGGATAAGTAACTCAACTCACCGTTAAACCTGCCCGATTTTGCTTTTCTGCGTTCCGGAACCTATGAAAGCAGACACATTAAGTAGCTGTAAACAAAATATTTACACTGTTCTGCATGCTATTGCTCCTACAAAAGCCCCTCCCCACAGAGAGTGATGGCTTTTTTGGGTTATTCGCCCGGCTTGTGCCGGTAGCCTTCCTCGTCGTAGACGGGGCGGTCGTCCATGACGATCTCGCCGATCCCATCCGGAATCCGATCGTCGACCGGAATTTCGGTATCCACCAGGTCGTCGTCGACCAGGGTTTCGTCGCGTTCGTCGCCGGCATAACCGTTGTTTTCGGTGGAAAGGACCGTACGGTCGTTCCGGATTTCCAGTTTTCCCATGTCTTTCAGTTTTTAATCGTTTCCCAATGTGCGGCAACAACGATACCACATTTATACGGCGACTGTGCCCGCAACACGGAATGTCCCGGTATTACAATGCCCGATACGCACCCCGCATACCCAATTCAACGGACCGGGCACGCGGAAAAATACCTAAAACAGGCGATTGCCGCTGTTGGCTGTGCAGTCTAATTTTGCACCGCAAACCAAACAGAAAGTCTATGCAATCGAAAATTCTACTTTTCCTGCTCCTCGCAGCGTTCCCTTTTGCGCTCCGGGCACAGCAGTCCCAACCGGAGGTTTCCGAGGAGGTGAAAGCGCAGCTCAAGGCCGAAATCATGGCCGAGTTGAAAGCCGAACTCCAGTCGGAAGTAAAAACCGAAGTGAAGAAAGAGAGCCAGAAGCCGTCGCGGCTGACCGTCGGCGGATACGGCGAAGCCGTCATGACGCGCAACTTTTACAGCGACAATTACCTGCGCTACCTCTATCCCTGGAAATACAAAGACGATAAAAGCCACGGACGCTTCGACCTGCCCCACGTGGTGATCTGGCTCGGCTACGACTTCGGCCGCGGCTGGTCGATGGGAACCGAGATCGAATTCGAGCACGGCGGCACGGAGAGCGCCATCGAAACCGAGTTCGAGGAGGGCGGTGAATACGAATCGGAAGTCGAACGCGGCGGCGAAGTGGCCCTCGAACAGTTCTGGATTCAGAAGAGTTTCAGCGAGGCTGTCAACCTGCGCATGGGACACATCATCGTTCCCATAGGCGGCACGAACCAACACCACATGCCGACGGAGTTCTTCGGCGTATACCGTCCGGCGGGCGAGAACGCCATCATGCCCTGCACGTGGCACGAAACGGGTATCAGCCTCTGGGGACGCGTGGGTAACTGGCGTTACGAAGCGATGTTCCTGCCGGGACTCGACTCCGACCGCTTCGGCGACGATACGTGGGTCAGCGGCGGCGCCGGAAGCCCCTACGAATTCAAGATTGCAAATGCCTATGCCGGGGCTTTCCGCGTGGACAACTACTCGGTTCCGGGGCTGCGCCTCAGCCTGAGCGGATATGCCGGCAACAGTTTCAGCAACACGCTGAGCGCCAACCGCAACAGCTCCACGACCTACAAAAACGTAAAGGGTACGGTATTGATCGGGGCGTTCGATTTCCACTACGACGCACACAACTGGGTCGTACGCGGAAACTTCGACTACGGGCACCTGACCAATTCGGACAAGATCAGCGCATTCAACCGCGGCCTGCCCAACGCATCGCCGTCGCCCAAGCAATATGTGGGTTCCGACGCCATTGCAACGGGTGCGGAAGCCGGGTACGACCTCTTCTCGCAGATTAGCTGCCTCAAAAAGAAAAACCAGCGCCTCTATGTTTTCGGACGTTACGAGTATTACGATTCGATGTACAAGACGGCCAAATCGGTGCTGAAGCAGAACTGGTGCGGCCGCCAACGGATCGCGGCAGGTATCAACTACCATCCGATCAAAAACATCGTCATCAAGGCCGAGTACTCCATCGGACTGCTCAGCACCTACGAGTACGAAACGACCGGAGGCGAGATACAGAAAGGCAACTTCAACAACGAACCCGCCTTCTCGATCGGCATCGCTTATTCGGGCCTTTTCAAACGTTAATTCCTAAATACAAGTCAATATGAAAAATCTGTTCAAAAATTCAGTTTATGCGGCTGCCGCCCTTATCATCGCCCTCGGCGCCGCTTCGTGTAACGACGACGAAGGCGATTACTCGTTCGAAGACGAGCGCGAAACAGCGCTGGGGGCTGCGGCCACGGATTTCGTCAATAAAAACGTAATCCCGACTTACAAATCGCTCGCCGACGGAGCCATCGGACTGCAGGCCAACTGTGAGGCCATGCTCGAAGCATTCGACGAAGGCAAACTCACGACGGCGCTGGTGCAGGCTGCCTGCGACGACTGGATCACGACCCGCAAATACTGGGAGTTGAGCGAGGCGTATCTCTACGGCGCAGCCGGCGACTACGACATCGACCCGCATATCGACTCCTGGCCGCTGGATGCCACCGCATTGCAGAACCTGCTGAATAATTCCGCCATCATGGCCGAAATCGAACGGAACCCCGACTATACCAGTACGAACCTCGGCCCCGGCCTGCTGGGATTCCATGCGTTGGAATACATGCTTTTCGAAAATGCAGGTCCCCGCGCACTCTCCAAGTACACCCGTCCCCAGTTGGTCTATCTGGTCGGTGTAGCCAATGACCTGTGCAACATGTGTGTGCTCCTGGAGGCCGCCTGGGCCGGACTGGACAATGTAACCGAAACAAAGCAGACGATCCTGACAGATGCCGAACTGGATGGAAAAGCCAGCGGAACCAATTACGGGGCTTCGATGCGCAATGCCGGTAAAGGCGGAAGTAAATATGTGAATTACAAAGCCGCAGCCGAGGAGATCGTGCAGGGTTGTGTCGATATTGCCGACGAGGTAGGCCTTCAGAAGATCGGCCGCCCGGCAAACGGAACGAGCGCTGAAGACATCGCCTACATCGAGTCGCCGTACAGCCTCAATTCGAAGACCGACTTCATCGACAACATCAAAAGTATCCGGAACACCTACCAGGGCATGAGCGAAAGCGACGCTTCGGTGAGCGACTGGGTGAAACGGGTAGACCCGGCCATCGACACCGAGGTTCGCACCGCAATTGCCACTGCAATCGAGAAGATCGAGGCATGCCCGGCTCCGTTCGTGAACAACCGCACGGCCCAGGCCTGGAAAGATGCGGCAACCTACTGCGGCAGCGATCTGGTAAAAGCACTCAATAAAGCGCTGGATGCGTTGTCGACCCTTCAATAACAACATAACCTAACTATATTCAGAGATGAAAAAGCAGTTGATTTTTCTCTTTGGCATAACGGCAGCCCTCGTGGCTGCCGCATGTGCTGACGACAACGGAGGCAACGGAACGCCCGACACGCCCGAAATCACCGAAGAATATTATTCCGGCGGCAAGCTGGGCACGGCGTTCAACACCACGTCGGTGGCCTACGAACAGCCCACGCCGGTCGTAGACGAGGACGCTGCAATGGTCCGGCGGTTCAAGAACGGCGAAGCGCTGTTCGAGAAACCGTTCAACACAGGAACGTCTGGCGTGCGTTACGGCCTCGGGCCGCTCTACATCCGCACCTCGTGTCTCCACTGCCACCCGGGCTACGGCCACGGCAAGCGGATCGAAGGAGCGTTCAACACCAACCAGATCGGCAACGGCTACCTGCTGGTCATCACCGACGAGGACGACAATTACCTCACATCGCTGACCGGCATGCCGCAGACGCGCGCCGTAGAACCGTTCAAAGCCCCGATCGACGAGTCGAAGATCACGATCGCATGGCATGATTACACCGACGAATGGGGCAACAAATTCCCCGACGGGGAGTCCTACGGACTGATCTATCCCGAGGTGAAGATTCCCGAAGAGGCCTACTACGTGCCGCTGATCGGCGCGAAGGGTACGGTTCCCTATGACAACGTACGCGTACGGCTCGAATCGACCATCGGCATCTACGGCACGGGGCTGCTCGACGCCATCACGGACGAAGACCTCAAAGCCGAGTATGTCAAGCAGGAGAATGCAGGCGTCAGCCTCAATCCGGCGATTTTCAAGGGCGGACAGTGGGTGAAGACCTACGGCAACACGACCCATCCGCTGCGTTTCACCTATGCGCTGAGCCGCGGACCGTTGCAGGATGCTGCCGGGTCGAACGCCATCTGGAACATCACCAACGTCACCCGCAGCGACCGCCGCTACCATTATATGACGGCGACCTACGCCCAGGTGGCATCAAAGGACCCCGACGTGCAGCAGGAGTTCTATACGCGGTTTCCCGAGCGGAACATTACGGGCAATGTCGAGACCGACATCTACAACTACCTGATGGCTCCCGACAAGGACCTGCCCGTGGAGATGAGCGACGAGGATTATGTGGATTTCATGGTATGGCACCGCGGACTGGCCGTTCCGGCGGCCCGCAACCTCGACGACAAGGAGGTGCAGCGCGGCAAGACGCTCTTCACCGAATTGGGATGCGCCGCCTGTCACCGTCCGACGTGGACCACGGGAGAGGACGTATTCACCGACCCCAACGGGTTCTTCGCCGACGGCGACAGTCGTCTGCCGCGCTACCCAAAACAGAAAATATGGCCTTATTCCGACATGGTGCAGCACCGGCTGGCGATGCAGAACGACATCCGCACCGGATGGTGCCGCACGACGCCCCTCTGGGGCCGCGGCCTGAGCGAGAAGTGCACCGGAGCCAGCGACCGCCTGCATGACTGCCGCGCACGGACGGTGATCGAGGCGATCATGTGGCACGGCGCAGCGCAGAGCGACGCCCGCTGGACGATCGAGGAGTTCCGCAAGCTGAGCAAGGCCGACCGCGACGCGGTGGTGAAATTCATCGAAGCCATCTAAACCGAACCCAGTCCGACAAAACGCCGATGCCCCGAGCATCGGCTTTTGTCGTGTAAACGAACAAAGCATGAAGTACCTGAAACGGACCGCCTTCGGCCTTGCCGGCGTGGTGGTCTTGTTGCTGACGGCGGCGACGCTGATCGAAAAATACCGCGGAACGGAGTTCGTCGCCGCACACATTTACCACGCCCCGGCATTCGTCGCGTTGTGGGGGCTTCTGGGAGCGACAGCACTGGTTTATATTCTGCGGAGGAAACTGCGGCGGGCAGCCCTGTTGCTACACCTCGCACTGGCGGTTATCCTGGCCGGAGCCTTCACGACGTGGCTTTTCGGGCAGCAGGGGAGCCTGCACCTGCGCACGGACGGTCCGGCTGCGGAAACGTTCACCGACAGCGGCGGATGGGAACGGCAGCTGCCGTTCCGGGTCTCGTTAGACGATTTCCGGGTGGAATACTATCCCGGTACGCAGGCCCCGATGGATTTCGTCAGCCGCCTGACATTCACAACCGACGGAAAGACCGACGGCAGGGTAGTCTCGATGAACCGCATCGCCTCCTGCCGGCATTACCGCTTTTACCAGGCAGGGTACGATGCAGATGGGCTCGGGGCGACCCTTGCCGTCGCATATGACCCGTGGGGCATCGGGATCACCTATACCGGATATCTGCTCCTGTTGGCTGCAATGATATATAGTCTCGCCGACAAGCAGGGGCGGTTTCGCCGCCTGCTGCGACATCCTGTGCTACGGGGGAGTGCACTCGCACTGCTGTTTTCAGCGGCAGCATTCTCGGCCCGGGCCGCAGAGACAGCTCCCCGGGTGCTGCCACGCGGAGTTGCCGGGGAGATGGGGACACTGCATGTCTATTACAACGACCGCATCTGTCCGCTCTCGACGCTGGCCCGGGAGTTTACGGCGAAACTCTACGGCAAAAATTCCTACCGCGGCTTCACGCCCGAACAAGTGTTGTCGGGGTGGCTGTTTTACTACGATGACTGGAAGACGGAGCCGATCATCCGGATCAAAAGCGCCGAAGCGCGCCGCCTGCTCGGGGTAGAAGGGCGCTATGCCCGGCTGACGGACTTCCGGAACGCTGTCAACGAATACCGCCTGCGGGGAGAATCGGCCGACCGAGGGCTGCGCGAAGCCGACGAGAAGTTCAACCTGATCGGCATGGTCTGCTCGGGAAGCATGCTGAAGTTGTTTCCCTACACCGATTCCGGGGACGGAACGCTGCACTGGGCTTCGCAGACCGATGACCTGCCGACGACGCTGCCCCACGAACAGTGGACTTTCATTCGCCGGGGAATGGACTACGCGAACGAACTGGTCGTCCGGCGCGATTACGACGCGTTGGAGGCTATGCTGGAAAAGATCGGCCTCTACCAGCAGAAGCAATGCGGCGAGCAGTTGCCCGCACGGATGCGTTTTCAGGCCGAACGGCTATACAACCGCATTGCCTACACCTTCCCGGTGGCGGTCGGATTCGTATTGGCAGGGCTTCTCGGATTCGCCGTCGTTTGCCGCAGGATGCTGCGGCGGAAACCGGGACGCGGCATTTTCGGGCGGGTGCTGGCCGGAGTGCTGCTCGCAGGATGGGTCTATCTGACGGCGCTACTCGTCCTGCGGGGCTATGTCTGCGGCCATTGGCCGATGTCGAACGGCTTCGAGACCATGCAGTTCATGGCATGGTGTACGTGGCTGCTGACACTCTTGGTTCACCGGAGGTTCGCGCTGCTGCTGCCGATGGGCCTGCTGGTCGGAGGACTGGCGATGATGGTCTCGGTGATGGGGGCGTCGAATCCGCAGATCACGCCCCTGATGCCCGTACTCAACTCGCCGCTGCTCTCGATCCACGTCATGCTGGTCATGGCGGCCTACTCGCTGTTGGCCCTCGTGGCATTCAACGGCATTGCGGGCGTGATCGCCGACCGTCGTCACCTGGACCATGCCCAACAGTTGCAAGTTATCGGGCAGGTCATGCTCTACCCGGCGGTTTTCTGCCTCGCAGCCGGAATCTTTGTCGGCGCCGTCTGGGCCAACGTCTCGTGGGGCCGTTACTGGGGTTGGGACCCCAAAGAGGTCTGGGCGCTGATTACCCTGCTGGTCTATGCCGCAGCGCTGCACACGGAGTCGCTTCCGCGGTTCCGCAACCTCATGTTCTTCCACGCGTTCTGCATCGCGGCATTCCTCACGGTGCTGATCACCTATTTCGGCGTCAATTTCCTGCTGGGCGGCATGCACAGCTACGCCGGGTAGCATTTGTTCATAAAATGTTCATTAAAAGCCCCGGAGGGTATTCCCTTTCCGGGGAACTATCTCTATATTTGTTTCCGTGCAAGGTTCTCCGCCGGCTGCTGCCGGCATGAGATCAAAAGGGAACTCCTGTGAAAATCAGGGACTATTCCCGTAGCTGTAAGCTCCGTTGCGTTCCGCACACTCTCAGCCACTGTCCCCCGGGACGGGAAGGCGTGCGGAAGGAGCGAGTCAGAAGACCTGCCTTGCCGGGAACGGTATACGCCTTCGGGATTTAGGGCGATACCCGGACCATTTTACACTGTCAATGTTTTCAACGAGAGAACGGGCCTTTCCGGCGGTCGCCGCAGGAGGGAACGGGATTTCGCACAGCGCCGGCACACAACAAATTTGGGATAGATATGGGTATTTCAGAAATTTACATCGTCAAACGCGACGGCAAACGCGCTACCTTCTCAGTCGAGAAGATCAAACGCGCGATCAGCAAAGCATTCCTCTCCGTAGGCGGTTATGCCACGGACGACGACCTTACGTCGGTGCTCAGCCGCGTGCATGTGGCCGACGGCATGAACGTCGAGGAGATTCAGAACCAGGTGGAGGTGGCCCTGATGGCCGAGCGCTACTTTGCCGTGGCCAAGAGCTACATGCTTTACCGCCAGAAACACACCGAAGACCGCGAAGACCGCGAAAAACTCGAATTCCTGATCAACTACTGCGATGCTTCGAACCCCGCGACGGGTTCGAAATACGACGCCAACGCCAACGTCGAGAACAAGAACATCGCCACGCTGATCGGGGAGCTGCCGAAGCAGAACTTCATCCGCCTGAACCGGCGCCTGCTGACCGACCGCATCAAGGAGATGTACGGCAAGGAGTTATCGGACAAATACATGCGTCTGCTGAAAAACCATTTTATCTACAAGAACGACGAGACCTCGATGGCCAACTACTGCGCCTCGATCACGATGTATCCGTGGCTGCTGGGCGGGACGCTGTCGGTGGGCGGCAACTCGACACGCCCGACGAACCTCAAATCGTTCTGCGGCGGGTTCGTCAACATGGTCTTCATCGTCTCGTCGATGCTCTCGGGCGCCTGTGCCACGCCCGAATTCCTGATGTACATGAACTATTTCGTCGAACAGGAGTACGGCGAGGATTACTACAAGCATGCGGACAAGGTCGTCGACCTCTCAAAAAAACAGCGTACGATCGACAAGATGATCACCGACTGTTTCGAACAGATGGTCTACTCGATCAACCAGCCTACCGGGGCGCGTAACTTCCAGGCCGTATTCTGGAACGTCGCTTACTACGACCGTTACTACTTCGAATCGCTCTTCGGGGAGTTCGTCTTCCCGGACGGTTCGAAACCCCATTGGGAATCGCTGTCGTGGTTGCAGAAGCGTTTCATGACGTGGTTCAACCGCGAACGCACGAAGACCGTCCTGACGTTCCCCGTCGAAACAATGGCCCTGCTGACCAAAGACGGCGACGCGATGGACAAGGAGTGGGGCGACTTCACGGCGCAGATGTACTCCGAAGGCCACTCATTCTTCACCTACATCAGCGACAACGCCGACTCGCTGTCGTCGTGCTGCCGCCTCAGAAACGAGATTCAGGACAACGGATTCAGCTACACGCTGGGTGCAGGCGGCGTTTCGACCGGCTCGAAGAGCGTGTTGACGATCAACCTCAATCGCTGCATCCAGTATGCCGAGAGGAACGGCATGCACTACCTCAGTTACCTGGAGGAGGTCGTGGACCTGGTGCACAAGGTGCAGATGGCTTACAACGAAAACCTCAAGGAGCTGAAGGCCAAAGGTATGCTGCCGCTCTTCGATGCGGGTTACATCAACCTCGCGCGCCAGTACCTCACGATCGGCGTAAACGGGCTGGTCGAGGCCGCGGAGGCACTCGGCATCCGGATCGACGACAACGACGACTATGCGGCATTCGTGCAGCAGGTGCTCGGGCTGATCGAGCGTTACAACAAGAAATACCGTTCGAAGGAGGTGATGTTCAACTGCGAGATGATTCCGGCGGAGAACGTCGGCGTGAAGCATGCCAAGTGGGACCGCGAGGACGGATACACCGTACCGCGCGACTGTTACAACTCCTATTTTTATGTTGTGGAGGATGAGTCGCTGAACGTGATCGACAAATTCCGCCTCCACGGACGCAAGTACATCGACCACCTCACGGGCGGCTCGGCACTGCACATGAACCTCGAAGAGCATCTTTCGAAGGAGCAGTACCGCCACCTGCTGCGCGTGGCCGCCGCCGAAGGGTGCAACTACTTTACATTCAACATCCCCAACACGGTCTGCAACAAGTGCGGCCACATCGACAAACGCTACCTGAAGGAGTGTCCCGAATGCCACAGCGACGATCTGGACTACCTGACGCGCGTGATCGGTTACATGAAACGCGTCTCGAACTTCTCGGCAGCACGCCAGCAGGAGGCATCGCGGCGCTTCTACGCAAAGGCGGAGTAGATGGTAAAGTATCACAATTTCGACGTGGTGTTCGCCGAGATTCCCGGCGAAACGACGCTGGCGATCAACATCACGGCCTGCCCCAACCACTGTCCGGGGTGTCACAGTCCCCACCTCAGGGAGGATGCGGGGCGTGTACTCGACGAGGCGGAACTGCGGGCCCTGCTCGACCGCTACGGGCGTTCGGTGACCTGCGTCTGCTTCATGGGCGGCGATGCTGAGCCGCAAGAAATTGCACGACTGGCCGGCATCGTACGGGAGGTGTTCCCGATCCTGCACACGGGGTGGTACTCGGGGCGCGGAGAACTGCCGAAAGGGATTTCCGCCACGGCGTTCGACTTCATCAAGCTGGGCGGCTGGGTTGAGGCCCTGGGACCGCTGAGTTCGCCGACGACCAACCAGCGGCTATACCGGGTAGGGCCCGACGGCGGGATGGAGGACATTACGGAACGTTTCCGGCGCAAGCCGTGACGCAACATATTTGTCGGTGGGAGCCGGAAAATTAGAGATTAGTTCAGCGTTGTCTGCCATACAACGATTTACTGCCGGCTCCCACAGGCAAAAACCACAAAATCCGCCTTTGAAAGGCGGATTTTACTAACTTTACACCATGGATTATCACTACACAGCAGAAGATTTTACGGTAGAATTACCCATCGCCGACTACATCGCCCGTTTCCGCGACGCTGAACGGATTGCCCGTTACTGCCAGGATTGCGAGAATTACGGACAGAGCTGGGGCTGCCCGCCGTTTAATTTCAACGTCACCGAATACCTCACGTGCTACGAAACGGCCCTGCTCATCGCCACGAAAATCACGCCGGAAACGCCCGGCATCCCGCTTTCGGAGGCAAAGCACCTGATCCGTCCCGAGCGGCAGAGGCTCGAACAGCAATTGCTCGAAATGGAAGAGCGGTACGGCGGACGGTCGTTCGCCTATGTCGGGACGTGTCTTTACTGTCCGGAAGGGGATTGCACACGCCCCGAAGGCAAGCCCTGCCGCCATCCGCAGCTGGTACGTCCCTCGCTCGAAGCCTGCGGGTTCGACATTGCGCGTACGACCTCCGAATTATTCGGCATCGAGCTAAAATGGGGTAGCGAGGGGTTGATGCCCGAGTACCTGACACTCGTATGCGGATTTTTTCACGACGCCCGAAAGATCGTATGGAAAAAATAAAAGCGGTTTTCAACTGGAGCGGCGGCAAGGATTCGGCCCATGCGCTGTGGCGGGCCGTCCGGTCGGAGCAATATGAAATCGTCGCCCTGCTGACGACCGTAAACCGCGACACGCACCGCTCGACGATGCACGGGATTCCGATGCCGCTGCTGGAAGCGCAGGCCGAAAGCATCGGCATTCCGTTGCAGGTCGTCGACCTGACGCCGAAAGGCAACATGGAGGATTATGCCGAAGCGATGTCCCGCGCCGTGGAGCAATTCAAGGCCCGGGGCGTGACGCATTTCATCTTCGGCGACATTTTCCTGCACGACGTGCGGAAATACCGCGAGCAGCAACTCGCGCCGCACGGAATCGAGGTCGTGGAACCGCTGTGGGGACAATCCTCGGAGGAGGTCATGCGCGATTACCTCGCGACGGGGCTGAAAACCATAGTCGTGACGACCATGGCCGACGGTCTCGGAGCCGGGGCTATCGGGCGGGTGATCGACGCCGGATTCGTCGCGTCGTTACCCGCCGGGACGGATCCCAACGGGGAAAACGGCGAATACCACACGTTCTGTTACGACGGTCCGATCTTCCGGTCGCCCGTGCCGTTCCGGCTCGGGGAACCCTTCAACGAGAGCTACGACATCCGTCTCGACGACGGAGGGACAAAGACCTACACCTACTGGTTCGCCGACCTCAGGGAAGCGTGATTCGTTAGAGATTGATCTGGTTGCCTTCGGCAAAGAGGGAGTCGAGGATCAGGCACAACTCGGAGATGAGTTCGCCCTCTTCCAGACTGCCGCTGAGGGAGAAAAATTTGCCCTGCGGCGTGCAATACTGCACCGTGCTGGCAACCTCGCACGATTCGATGCCGCAGATGATGACTGCATCGACATCGTTTTCGTGGCGCAGCATGGCGTTGTAGAAGGCCAGCAGGTAGCGTGGAGTGCTGATCGCCGGAACAAGTATCATCGTTCCCGATGCGTCGAATTTATCCGGGGAATTCACCAATTTCAGGCCGTATTGGCCGGCAATGCGTCCGGCGATCTCCGCCGATACTCCATACAGTACAATATTCATAACTGTCGTTTTTAATGAAAGACGCGGCCAATTCTGGTTTCAACAATTTAATTATGGCGATACGGTATTCTTTATCACCGCGTCTTCGGGTTTATACGAATAATAATATCAAAAGCTGCGCCGCCAGCACCCGCAGGAACATCGCCAGCGGATAGACCGTAGCATAGCCGACCGACGGAGCGTCGGACGACGTTTGCTCGACCGAATAGGCCAGCGCAGGCGGGTTGGTCGAAGCCCCCGAGAGGACGCCGATCAGCGTGTAATAGTTGAGTTTATAGTAGAAACGCCCGACGATACCCGCCAGCAGGAGCGGCACGACGGTAATCACGGCTCCGTAGGCGATCCAGACATAGCCGCCCGCAACGAGCGTCGGCACGAAATCCTCGCCGGCACCCAGTCCCACACCTGCCAGAAAGAGCGAAATGCCCACTTCGCGCAGCATCAGGTTGGCACTCATCGTCGTATAGGTAACCAGTTTGTAGTGGGGTCCGTAGCGGCCGATCAGGATCGCCACGATCAGCGGACCGCCGGCCAGGCCCAGTTTCACGGGCTGCGGGACACCCGGAATCCAGAACGAGATGCTGCCCAGCACGACACCCAGCGCGATGCCGATGAAAATAGGGATCAGGTTGGGGTGGTTGAGCCGCTTGAGCGAATTGCCGAAGAGCCGCTCGGCATGGGCGACCGAGAGTTCGGGGCCTACGACCGTCACACGGTCGCCGATTTGCAGTTGCAGGTTCCCGGAGGCCACCAGGTCGATGCCCGAACGGTTGATGCGCGTGATGGTCACGCCGCACGTATTGCGGATGCGTAGTTCGGCGAGGGTCTTGCCGTTGAGTTCGGGCTTGGTGATCAGGATGCGGCGCGAAATCATCGTCTTGTCCTGGATCATCGGCTCGGCATCGACCTCTTGCCCGAGCAGGGCCACCAGCGCCTCGACATCGCGGGGAGCAGCGATCAGCAGGATGCGGTCGCCACAATGGAGCGCCGTTTCGGCATCGGCCAGTTCAGGACTTCCGCCGGGACGGCTGATACGCGAGATGACGAAGTCGCGCAGCGCAAGGTCATGGATTTCAGCAACGGTCTTTCCGTCGACAGCCGCATTCGTGATCTCAACGGACAAGCGGCGGGATGTCTGCTCCTTCTGCATATCCATGCCCTGTCCGGCGGCGGCCTCCTCTTTCTGCACATTGATGCGCAGCAGATAGCGAAGTCCGACCAGCGTGAGGATGGCCCCGACGACGCCCAGCGGATAGGCCACGGCATAGCCCGTAGCGATGTCCGGGGCATCGGCTCCGGCATGGATGTCGCTGAAAGCCTGCTGCGCAGCGCCCAAGCCGGGGGTATTGGTCACGGCACCGGACATCACGCCGACCATTGTCGTCATGGAAAGTCCGGTGATATAATAGAGTGCGACCGTGGTGGCGACGCCGAGCAGCACCACCAGCACAGCCAGTTTATTCAGTGTGATACCGCCTTTGCGGAAGGATGAGAAGAATCCGGGGCCGACCTGCAGGCCGATCGAATAGACGAAGAGGATAAGGCCGAACTCCTTGAGGAAGTGCATCAGGTGTTCGTCGATGTTCATTCCGAAGTAGCTGAAGGCAATGCCGACGAACAGGATGCCCGTCACGCCCAGCGACACGCCGGCGACTTTCAATTTGCCCAGCACGATGCCCAAAGCAACGACCAGTGCCAGGATCAGCACCGAGTGGGCGACTCCGCCGCCCCAAAGCGACTCGGACCCAAATAATAATCGTTCGAGTAATTCCATACCGTCATCCTCATCAAAGCGACTTTCGTCCGGGAAAAACCGCATGCCCGGAAAGGCACGATACCCGGAGGTAAGTCAATACAAAAACCGTTCAGCATTTACAACCGATATCAAACGCCCATTCCCCGGGGTCACCTGATGTCGAATTGATCTGGCAGGTCTTCTGACTGACTCCTGTTCCGAAGCCTTCCCGATCCTTGCGGATCAGTGGCCGAGATGTTCGGAACGAAAGCGGAGCTTCACAGCAGCGGGTCTGCTCGGGATTTACACCCGATTCCCTTTTCACTCCGTTCCACGCCCGGGAACAGGAGAACCAAACCTGTGGCAAATATAGCGGTTATTCCCGAAAAACTGGTCAAAAGTCCGGAATATTTTCACAATCCGGCGCCAGAATGCCTTGGAGCGGGTATTTCCAGACCCGAAAACAAAGACCCCGGTTCCAGGGAAACAGGCCGGAACCGGGGTAAGAAAAGAAAGGGAAACGGCTACAATTCGACAGCCGAAAGGTTGGCGAAAGCCTGCTGGTAATCCCGCTCGGCAGACAAAGCCTGATCGACCGTATCGTAATACAGTCCGATCTCGACGATGTAGTCCAGCAGCGATATTTCACCCGCATTCAGGGCTTTGGCCAGCAGGTCCGTGTTGTTGAGCGACGAGAGCGAGGCGCGGTAGTTGGCCGCGGTCTGCCGCAGTCCGTCGGCCCGCAGGTAGAGCGTTTGCAACTGGTCGTAGAACTGCTGTTTGGTCTCCTCCTGCCGGGCCTCGGCCGCTATGACCGCGGTTTTAGCCTGCTTCACCTTGTTCTTGTTGCCCCACAGGGGGATCGACATGCCGACGGTGACGCCCTGGTAAGCCTGCCCCAGGGTCTTTTCGCGCATGTAACCCGCAGAGAAGGTCGGCAGGGCCATCGTCTTATTGAGTTTCACCTCTTTTTTGCTCACCTCGACCTGCTCGCGGACGTATTGCAGCAGGGGATTCTGCTGCTCGGCATCGGCATACCACGCTTCGAAATCAGCCGGAAGCCCCTGCGCACCATAGAGCACATCGTCGAACGTCACGGGAGCGCCGCCGTTGAGCCGCGCCAACTCCGACAGCAGAGCGGCGCGCTCGACCTCGATGCGCGACATTTCGCCCTCGACGGCCGAGAGGTTCAGTTGCGCCTTGTTGTATTCCAGTCGGTTGGCATCGCCGCGTTCGAGCCGCCCGGCGTAGCCTTTGGCCAGCGTTCGGGCATATTGAAGCCGTTTTGCAACCTCCTCGCGGAGGGCATTGTAATAAGTCAGTTCGATGCAGTATTGCTTCGCTTCGAGCAGCACCTTGATCCGTTCGGACTTGTATTGCAGGCCCACAAGGCGGTTCTTGTCGTTGGCCAGCCGGTTTTTCATGCCGCTGATCGTGGCGATGTCGAACGACTGCGTGACGCGGATGTCGTTGCGGTTGCCGATGCCGCCCGGCGATCCCCACAGGTAGTTGAACTCCACGTCGGGACCGGGCAGGAAAATGTCGGTCTTATTGGCCAGCTGCTCCGCGGCGACCTCCTCGCGGAGGGCTTTGAGCGTGGCGTTGTTCTCTTCGACCGAACGCAGCACGGCATCGGTCGTGGTCTGGGCCGCAAGCGGGGAAGCCGCCAGCAGCACCGCTGCAATCCATATGATCTTTTTCATGGGCTTATTCTTCGGTTAAGGTTTCCGCAGCAGCGGCTTCGCTCCGGCGGTACATATAGGAATACATGATCGGGATGATGAAGCCGTTGAGCAGCGTCGAACTCATCAGTCCGCCGAGGATCACCTTGGCCATCGGGCTTTGGATTTCGTTGCCGGGCAGGTCGCCGCCCAGCGCCAGCGGAATCAGAGCCAGCCCCGAGGTGAGGGCGGTCATCAGGATCGGGTTCAGGCGGTCCAATGAGCCGCGGATGATGCTTTCACGAACCGGCACGCCCGAAGCATGCAGGGCGTTATAACGGTCGATCAGCAGCATGCCGTTGCGGGTCGCGATACCGAACAGCGAGATAAAGCCGATGATGGCCGGGATACTCATGATGCCCTGCGTGAAAAAGATGCTCACCACGCCGCCGATCAGCGCCAGCGGCAGGTTCAGCAGGATCACCAGCGACAGTCTGATGCTTCGGAACTCCTTGAACAGCAGCAGGAAAATCACGAGGATCGAGAAGATCGAAACGATCATGATCGTCCGCGAGGCCGCCTGTTCGCTCTCGAACTGCCCGCCGTATTCGACGTGGTAGCCTTCGGGCAGCGTGATCCGGGTGTCGATGCGATCGCGGATGTCGTTCACCACGCCCCGCAGGTCGCGTCCGGCGACGTTGGCCGAGATGACGATCTTACGCGACACATTCTCGCGGCTGATCGTGTTGGGTCCGGAGGTCGAAACCACTTCGGCGATGTTTTCGAGCGGCACCTTGCGGCCGTTGGCATCGACGATCAGTTTGCGGATGCGTTCGGCGCTCTCGCGGCTGACATCGTCGACCTTCAGCGTGAGATCGAACGAGCGGTTACCCTCGTAGACCTGCGAGACGACCTCACCGCCCAGCATCACGCGGACGATCTCGGCAAATTCAGGAAGCGTCACGCCGTACTTGGCCAGCATTTCGCGCCGGGGTTCGATACGCAGCTGCGGCCGCTCGACCTGCTGTTCGACGTTCAGGTCTGCGATACCGGGGACATCGGCGACGGCGGCCTTGATCTCGTTGCCCAGTTCGTACATCTTATTGAGGTCGGCCCCGAAGAGCTTGACGGCGATATTGGCCCGCGTACCCGACAGCATGGCGTCGATACGGTGGGTGATGGGAGCCCCGATCTCGATATTGGCACCGGGAATGACCTTGATCTTTTCGCGGACTTCGGCCTGCACCTCGTCTTTCGACCGCTTGCCGAGCACGAAGGGCGCTTCGATCTCGGAGGTGTTCACGCCCAGCGCATGTTCGTCCAGTTCGGCGCGGCCTGTTTTACGGCCTACGGTCTGGATTTCGGGAATCGAGAGCAGAATTTCCTCGGCCATGCGGCCGATGCGGTCGGACTCTTCGAGCGAAATGCCGGGCAGGGTGCTGACGTTGATCGTAAACGACCCTTCGTTGAACGGCGGCAGAAAGCTGCGCCCGAAGGTGGCGAGCATGACGACGGCAGCGACAAACACGGCGGCGGTCGACCCCAGCACGATGCGTTTGTGGCACAGCACCCATTCGAGCGCCTTCTCGTAACCCGCTTTGAGTTTGCGCGCCACATAGGGTTCCTTGTCGCCCTTATCGGCTTTGGGGTTGCCCAGCAGGTAGCTCGACAACACGGGCGTAAGGGTCAGCGCCACGAGGGTCGAGGCGAAGAGCGCGATGACGAACGTGATGCCCAGCGGCGCAAGCATGCGCCCCTCCATCCCCGAAAGGAAGAACAGCGGCGCAAAGCTGGCGACGATGATGAGCGTCGAGTTCAGGATCGGCATACGCACCTCCTTCGAGGCTTCGTAGACCACCGTGATGACGCCCTGCTGCTGCTCTTTGGGCTTGCGACGATTCTCGCGCAGGCGTTTGTAGACGTTCTCCACATCGACGATGGCATCGTCCACGAGCGAACCAATGGCGATGGCGATACCGCCGAGGCTCATGGTGTTGATGGTCAATCCCAGCAGTTTGAGCGTCAGGATGGCCACGAGGATCGAGATTGGGATCGTGACGAGCGAAATGACGGTCGTACGGATGTTCATCAGGAAGATGAACAGCACGATGACCACGAAGATAGCGCCTTCGTAGAGCGATTTCTGCACGTTGTCGATCGAGCTGTCGATGAACCTTGCCTGCCGGAAGATGTCGGTCGAGACCTTCACATCGGCGGGCAACGATTTCTGCAACTCGGCCAGCGAGCGGTCGAGCTTTTCGGTCAGTTCGAGCGTACTGGTCGACGGCTGTTTGGTGACGGTCATCAGCACTGCCGGAATGCCGCGCTCGGAAGCGATGCCCAGTTTGGGGGCTTTGGCCCCGATGCGGACTTCGGCGATATCGTCCAGCGTCACGGGAATGTCGCCCGAACTTTTCACGACCGCTTTTTTCAGTTCTTCGACCTTATTGGTCGAGAGCACGCCGCGCACGATGTATTCGTTGCCGAATTCGTAGAGCACACCACCCGAGGCATTACGGTTCATCTCCTGCACCACGGCGATCACCTCGTCCAATCCGACGCCGAAGTGTTTCATCTTGCCCGGATCGAGCAGGATCTGGTACTCCTTGATGTCGCCGCCCATCACCGTGACCTGAGCCACGCCGCCCGTGGACAGAAGGCGGGGACGGATCGTCCAGTCGGCCAGCGTGCGCAGTTCCTGCAACGAGGTGGTGTCGGCTGTGAGGCCGATGATCATCAGTTCGCCGAGGATCGACGACTGCGGACCGAGTGTCGGCTGGCCCACGTTCGAGGGCAGCGATTCGCCCACGACGGCCAGTTTTTCGGAAACGATCTGGCGGGCGCGGTAGATGTCCGTGCCCCAGTCGAACTCGACCCAGACGATCGAGAATCCGGTGGTAGACGACGAACGCACGCGGCGCACATCGGTAGCGCCGTTCACGGCGGTTTCTACGGGAAAGGTTACCAGTCGCTCGACCTCCTCGGGAGCCATACCCCGGGCTTCGGTCATCACGACGACCGTCGGGGCATTGAGGTCGGGAAATACGTCGACCTCCATTCTGCTCGCGGTATATCCGCCCGCGAGGATCAGCAGCACCGCGCCCACGAGCACGACGATGCGGTTATTGAGTGAAAAACGAATTATCCTGTTCAGCATAGGAGTCGGGGATTAATGCGAATGGGTGTGACCTTCGGGAATGATCGAAGACATGGCCGCCAGTTTGACCTGGTAAGCTCCCTTCGACACGACGCGTTCACCGTCCGAAAGCCCCGAGAGGATGCGAACGCGCTCGCCGTCGCTCTGGCCGGGGGTGACTTCGCGTTTGACATACCCGTCGTCATCTACCTGCACGTAGACGAAATAGACGCCCTGTTCCTCGGTAAGCGCCGTGACGGGAACCGAGATCACGCCCTGCTGCGGCGCGCCGAGCAGGAACACTTCGACGAACGAGCCGGGAACGACCTCGCCCGTGTTGTCGAACTCGAAGGTCACGGGGATGTAGAACGACGTTTTGTCGGAACTTTTGCCCACCGAAAGCAGGCGGCCGCCGAGCGCAGCGAGTTCATAGGCTTTATCGTTGTAGGGCGTAACGAAATTGGCCCCGGCGACGGTTTTCAGTTCGCCGAACTGGCTGGGCGGCACGTCG
>JAEZTA010000197.1 GCA_023443765.1 Bacteroidota bacterium
ATCCTTGACCACGGAGTTCATGCGCGCATAGTAGGTCGTGATGCCGAAGAAGCGCTGGTTCTCGTTCCAGTTGAACTCCAGGTTGAGGTTCGAGCGGAAAACGAGGTTCTTGACGATGGTCCAGCTAAAGCCTCCCGAGAGGGCCAGGTTGCGGCGTTTCTGGATGCGGTCGTTGTCGCGGATGTACTCCGTCGGGGTGAACAGGCCGCTGTTCTTGTAGAATTCGTCGTCGTCGAAACCCTCCTGCGAAAGCCCCTTGAGCGGAATGGGGGAGTACTGCATGACGTAGCGCATGCGCGGATCGCTGCTGCGGCCGCCGCTCTGCTCGTTGGCCCCGGAGCCTGAGATTTTCGTGTCGGAAAAGCGCGTCTGGAAATCGAGCGTGACCTTGCGCGAGGGTTTGTGCTGGAATTTGAAGGTGAAGTTGTCGCGCACGTAGTCCGAGGTGATCATCACGGCGTCGTCCATCTGGCGGGTGTAGCTGGCCGAGTAGGTCATCTTGTCGCCTTTGCCCGTGAGCGCTATGTTGTAGTTCTGGGTCGTTGCCGAGCGTCCGAAAACGATCTTCTTCCAGTCGTTGCCCGCATAGTTCTTATAAAGGTGCATGTCTTCGAAGACGCCGAAATAAGGTTCGTACATCGAGCTTGTCGAGTTCCGGTAGACGGATTGTTCGTATTGCCAGAGGGCATATTCGTACGAATCGAGCATATCGGGCATCGGCGAGACATATTTCAGGCCCGCATAGGCGTTGAACGACACTTTGACGCCGTTCTGCTGGGCGCTTTTGGTCGTGATCATGATGACGCCGTTGGCGCCGCGGGAGCCGTAGATGGCTGTCGAGGAGGCGTCTTTCAATACGTCGATCGACTGGATGTCCGAAGGCGAAATGTCGGAAATCGACGAGACGGGGAATCCATCCACGATGTAGAGCGGTGAACTGCTCTGTGTGATCGAGTTGCGCCCGCGGACGTACATCGACACTTCGGCGTCGGGGGCGCCGTCGGTGGTGAGCACCTGCACGCCGGCCAGTTTACCCGAAATGGCTTCGGCGATGTTGTTGACGGGCGTGCGGACGATGTCTTCGGCCGAGACCGACGACACGGCTCCCGTGAGGTCGGCGCGGCGCACGGTTCCATAACCGATCACGACTACCTCGTTGATGGCGGTGTTCATCTCCTGGAGGCGTACGTCGACTTTCGTCCGGCCTGCGACAGGCACTTCGAGCGTCTTCATGCCGACGTAGGTAAAGACGAGCGTATCTTTTCGCAGGTCCACGCCCTGCAAGGCGTATTCCCCGCGGGTTCCGGTCGTTGTGGCTGCGGTCTTGCCTTTGAGGGCCGCCACAGCGCCGACCAGCGGTTCGCTTTTGTGGTCGGTTACGACGCCCGTCAACTGCTGGGCCGTCGCCGGCAGAAAGGCCAGCAACAGGCAGCATAGGGTCAGATAGAATTTGGTCATAGCGGTTTCAGGTTGGGGTTGGTTTATTTGTTGAGGGTTGGTTTCACGTATCCGGCCAGCGGATTGTGCGTTGCGACGCATGCTTCGACGAAGAGCGCCGCGAACTCTTCGGCGCCGCGGACGCAGAGATGCGTGTCGTCGGCATTCCCGTCGGGAAAGCGCTCTGCGACATTAGGTTCGACATAGAGGTAGAGTTTCTTCGACTCCTCAGGGCCGTATTTCAGCACGAGTTCGCCCGTCAGCCGGTTCATGTCCACCAGCGGGACGTTCAGTTCGGCGGCGACTTCGGCGGCAGATGGAACATAGCGGCCGTGCGAGTCGCGCAGTGAACCGTCCTTGCTGAACTGCCGCCGGACGATGGAGGTTGCCAGGATCGGGGTGGCGCCCTTTTCGCGGGCCTCGTTTACGAAACGGCGCAGGTTCTCTTTGAAGGTGGTTTCAGGATCGGTGTAACGTTTCGGATCGCTTTTTTTGGCGTCGTTGTGCCCGAACTGAATTAGCAGGAAGTCGCCCGGCCGGATGCAGTCGAGGACTTTCTGCCACCGTCCCTCGTCGATGAAACTTCTGGTGCTGCGGCCCGAGACGGCGCAGTTGCGTACGACGAGTTGTGCCGGATCGAAAAACTGTTGCAGGGGTTCGGCCCAGCCGCGTCCCGGGTCGCCCGGGTCTTCGTCGCATTTGGTGTTTTCGGCCATTGTCGAGTCGCCGATGGCGTAGAGCGTCGCCGGGCCTTCGGCCAGGACCTTTGCCGCCGGGAGCAGCAGCAATGCGCAGATGAGGAGTTTCAGGGTTTTCATATTCGGGATGCGGTTTATTTCAGCAGGTAGGCTGCAAGGGGATGTTGGGTTTTGGTGAGTTCGGCGCCGAAAAGCCGTGCGACCTCATAGGCTCCGTCGTAATTCCAGTGCGAATTGTCGGCATTGCCCTCGGGAAAACGTTCGACTGTACCCGGTTCGATGTGGTTGAAATAGCTTTTCGATCCCTCCGGACCAGCCTTTTCGACCAGCTCCCAGGTGGCTGTCTTGAGATCCATGACCGGAACGCCGCATTCGGCTCCGACGACTTCGACGGCCGTAATGTAGGGACCGTAGGTGTCGACCAGTTTTCCCTCCTTGTCGAAGCGGCGGCGTACGACCGATGTCGCCAGCAGAGGCTGGGCGCCTTTTTCGCGGGCTTCGCGGATGAACCGGCGGAAATTGTCGCGGAACGAGGTCTCCGCATCGGTATGGCGCTTGGGGTCGGTTTTCTGGTCGTTGCCGCCGAACTGGATCAGCAGCCAGTCGCCCGGCATCAGTTGTGCGAGCACATTGTCCCAGAGCCCTTCGTCGATAAAGCTTTTCGAACTGCGACCCGAACGGGCGTAGTTGTGAACCTCCAGACGTGTCGTGTCGAATACCCGCTTGAGCGCATCACCCCAGCCGTAGCCCCGGTCGTAGGTCGGATCGTAAGGTTTGTTATTATAGGACATGGTCGAATCGCCGATGGTGAACAGGCGCTTTCGTTGTTGGGCCATGGACGTGCCGGCGACAAAAAGCAACGTTGCGGCGAGAATAATTCCGAAAAAACGGGAAGTTTTCATAGGGTCGAAGTTTTTTTAGTTCAATTTTCGTTAACGTACACGGTTTTTGATTTGAACTTTTTAATCTATGTAAATTACTGGTTAATAGTTAATTATTATTTGTATATTAGATTGTAAAGGGCTTTTTGGAGTATTTTAACGTTTACAAATCTATAATTTATTCAGTCCAGATGCAAATTTTTCGGATAAAAAATGATATATTTACACTCACTAAACAGAAAGAATCTACTTTTTCAACGCAAATATATCAGGTTGTCAATTATGATTGAATCAGATAAAACAGCAACGATGGAGCAGGTCGCACAGGCGGCCGGAGTGTCGATCGGTACCGTGGACCGTGTGTTGCACAACCGCGAGGGCGTCTCGGAGAAAACCCGCGAGAAAGTCTTCAAGGTTATTAATGAAATAGGCTATAAAACAAATATATACGCCTCTATTCTGTCGCGCAGGAAGGACTTCCGGATTGTCGCGATCATCCCTTATTTCCAGACCGGGGAATACTGGGAACTGGTCTATAACGGAATAACGCGGGCCGTTAAACAGTCGCAGGGACTCAATATCGACCTGAAGATTTTTTACTACAACCAGTTCGAGCTGGAGTCGTTTCGCGGGGCCTGCCGGAATACGATCGACGTGCAGCCCGACGCCCTTTTCATTGCACCTATTTATAAAGAGGAAACGATCCGTTTGGTGCATCATATGACATCGTTATCGATTCCGGTCGCCTATATCGATACAAAGCCCGGCAATACCGACTATCTCGCTTATTTCGGCATGCCGCTTTTCGAAAGCGGTTATCTGGCCGCAGACCTGTTGGTAGGGGCGGATCCCGGTGTCAGGGAGGTCGTGAGCTTCAATATCGACCGTGGAGAGGCTCCTCCCAACGATTCGACGCTCAATCGCCACCAGGGATTTTTGGCTTATCTGAACGACAATAACCCGGGCTGCAAGCTCACCGACTGTTCGATGTCGCCCTTCGACTTCCTCTATAACATGCGGCTTTTCGACGCTTTCTTCGAGGAGCATCCCGACGTGAAACACATCATTACCTTCAATTCGCGCGCGCATCTGATCTCGGACTGGATGGAGATCCGCGGTATCCGCGACAAGAAATTGCTGGGTTTCGACATGCTCCAGGCGAATATGCGGGCCCTGAAAAACGGCACGATCTCCGTGCTTATCGCTGAACGTACTGATAAGGAGGCGTTTAAGGCTGTGAAATCGCTGATCGACTTTCTGGTGTTGCGCCAGCGTCCGCCCCGGCGCGACAATTTCAGCACGATTGATATTCTCACGCGTTACAACGTTGATTTTTACCTCGCCGAAGAATAAAAAAAAGTCGTTCCCGGCCGAATTTTTTGGAAAACGGATTAATTGTCGTATTTTTGTTTTATACGGCCGTTAACGTTAACGGAAAATAAAAAACCGAAAACTACCTGAATAACCGATAAAACTATGAAAAAACTATTTCTGTTTCTGCTGCTTACCGCGCCGGCCGCAACGATGGCCGGAACTTCGGGGCAGTATGTGGAAGATACCGGTCCGCAGATGGCTGCGCGGGCTTCGTCGCTCACCGGGCCGGATTCCCCGGCTGCTCCCGCAACGGGTGTGTTGATTCCGGATGCTGCGGAACCCGCCGTGCTGCTCCCGGCCTTTCCCGGTGCGGAGGGCGGCGGCATGTATGCTACCGGCGGCCGCGGTGGCCGGGTACTCTATGTGACGCGCCTGGACGATGACGACCGGGAGGGCTCGCTGCGTTGGGCCGTGACCCGCAAATATCCCCGGATCATTCTGTTCAAAGTCTCCGGCGTCATCCGTCTTCAGAAGCGGTTGAACATCACGGGTAATGATGTGACGATCGCCGGACAGAGCGCTCCCGGCGACGGTATCTGCATCGCGGGCTTCGGTGTGGCCGTCCGGGCTGATAACGTGATCCTGCGTTACCTGCGTTTCCGGATGGGCGACGAAATGGGCGCTGCGGCGCACGACGAAGATGCTCTCGGGGGCCGTTATCACCGCAATATCCTGATCGACCATTGTTCGATCAGTTGGAGCACGGACGAATGCGCTTCGTTCTATGCCAATGAAAACTTCACAATGCAGTGGTGCATCCTCTCCGAGAGCCTGCGCCGCTCGCTGCACGATAAGGGCAGCCACGGCTACGGCGGTATCTGGGGCGGAAAGAACGCCTCTTTCCACCACAACCTCCTCGCTTCGCACGACAGCCGGAACCCGCGTTTCGACCATCCGTTGCTCTACCTGCCCAACGTCAGGTTGGATGATTTTCGCGGCGTGGTGGATTTCCGTAACAACGTCGTCTACAACTGGGGTTCGAACAATACCTACGGGGGCGAAGGCGGGCGTTTCAACATGGTAGCCAACTACTACAAGCCCGGCCCGGCGACTCCTTCCAAAGGTACGGCGGCCTTTATCACGGCCTACGGGCGCACCCCGGACCTGCATAACAAGGACGAGCAGGTCTATTACGAATCGCCCTATCCGACGCTTTATATGTCCGGGAACGTCATGGAGGGCAACCGGGAGATCTCGCGGTCGAACTACGACGGGGTTCGTTATGCAAAGACCGGAGGCGAAAAGGGAGCGTTGCTCGACGACCCGATGCCTGTCAACGGACTTGCCGGGGGGCATACCACGACCCACGATGCGAAGCGTGCCTATGAACTTGTGTTGGCGTGGGCCGGAGCTTCGCACGTGCGGGATGCCGTGGACGAACGCGTCGTACACGATGCGCGTACCGGCACGGCGACCGTGACGGACGGCGGCAACGGCAGTGCCGGCGGTTTTGTCGATACGCAGCGTGCCGTTGGCGGCTGGCCCGAATACCGGCAGTTGCCCGCCCCGGAAGATGCCGACGGCGACGGTATTCCCGATGCCTGGGAGCGGCTGCACGGACTTGATCCCGCCGATGGGACGGATGCCGCCGAAATGGAGCCTGTAAGCGGATATACCTGGCTCGAATGTTATCTGAACGATCTTGTGGGGCCGATTACCGCCGCACAGAACAACCAAGTAAAACCCTAAAACTGAATGAAACCTATCCTATTGCTGCTCGCCTTGTCGGCAGGTTTGTCCACCGTGGCCGCAGCCCCGAAAAACGACTCCGGAAAGATACTTCCGGCCATGAAGAAAGCCACCCGGTTTATGTACGACCGGGTGAGTACCGAAGGTGGATTCGTCTGGAACTACACCACCGACCTTTCGCACCGCTGGGGCGAACTGGAGGCTTATCCCACAATGGTCTGGGTCGAGAAAGGCACGCCCGAAGTGGGGCAGTTGATGATCGATGCCTACCACGCCACGGGCGACGAGTATTATTACGATATGGCTGTCCGTTCGGCCCGCATCCTCATCCGCGGACAGCTTCCCTGCGGAGGCTGGAACTATAAGTTCGACCTGGCCGGAGCGGCTTCCGAGCGGCGGTGGTTCGAGACCATCGGTCGCAATGCGTGGGGCATGGGCGAGCACGGCCATTATTACGGCAATGCCACTTTCGACGATGACGTGACCGCCTCCGCGCTCAATTTCCTGATGCGCATCTATCTCGAAAAGCACGACCCTCAGTTCAAACCGGCTCTCGACAAAGCGATCGACATGATCTTCGCAAGCCAGTTTCCCGTCGGGGGATGGCCCCAGCGCTGGCCGTTGATGAACGATCATCCCGATGCCGACGGTACGCCCGACTATTCGGCCTGCATCACGTTCAACGACGATGTAATCCCCAACAACATTGAAATCCTGATGCGTGTGGCCTATGTGATGGGCGACGCCCGGGCGACGGAACCCCTGATCCGGGCTATGAACTGCGTGCGGACGCTTCAGCAGGGAACTCCGGCTGCCGGCTGGGCCGACCAGTACTATCTCGACCTCACGCCCGCCAAAGCGCGCGATTTCGAACCGGCGGCCGTTTCTACCGTCCGCACCCGCGACTGTATCCGTCTGCTGATGGAGTTCTACCGTCTGACCGGCGACCGCAAATTCCTCGACGGCATTCCCGCGGCGATGGATTTCCTGCGTGCCGCAGCGCTCGACGAGGCTTCTGCCGCCGAATTGGGACGCAAGCCCGGAAAGGGGCGCCTCCTCTGCCCGCGCTTCGTCAAGCCCGGGACGCTGACGCCGTTGTACATGCACCGCAAGGGCCTGCATGTCGATAACGGCGCTTACTACATCGACCAGAATCCGCAGAACGTCATCGGCCATTACGCCTCGCTTGTCGTAATCAATATCGACGACCTGCAACGGCAATACGATACGCTGAACGCCCTTCCTGCGGCCGAGGTTACCAAAGATTCCCCGTTGCTGGGAAACAGCCGGTTGGAATTACCGCGCTACCATACGCCGGCCATTTCTGCTGCCAATACCTCACGGGTGGGGGATGTTCTCGCATCGCTCGACGGCGAGGGCCGCTGGATCGGGCCGCTGAACTGGGTGTTGGTGCCCTATATCGGACCGGGTAGTGCCGACGATCCTGTGCCCGACACCTACGAGCAGACCCTCGGCGATCCGCACAACACGGCATCGCTGGTCACCGAGCCGGTGGAGGGTATCTGCCTGCGAACCTATATTGATAATATGGCGACGCTGATCGCGTCGCTCGCAAATAACGAGAACCGATGAAAACCCGAAGCAACACATTCATTCCCGAGGGCGAAACGGCCTGGGAACCCTGCGGTGACGGACTTCGCCGCCAGATCATGGGCTATGACCCGCATCTTATGGTCGTAAAGGTCGCCTTCGAAACGGGGGCCGTCGGCGCACGGCACACCCATTACCATTCCCAGGCCACCTATGTCGTGAGCGGGCGTTTCGAAGCCTGTGTCGGGGAGGAGCGGAAAATGCTCGGTCCCGGCGACGGGTACTACGTCGCTCCGGACGAGCCGCACGAACTGCATTGCCTCGAAGCGGGGACCATCCTCGATATCTTCTCGCCCGTGCGGGCTGATTTCCTGAAGTGACAATAAATAAAAAACGGACGGCTCATGTGAGTCGTCCGTTTTTCGAAAGCCCGTAGGCCTATTCCTCGTCGCGGTACATGTGTTCCACGTATACGGCGTGCTGCATCGCCTCGCGCTTCGCAATCGAAGGCTTGGTGAAGTACTGGCGACGACGGAGCTCCTTCAGGACACCCGTACGCTCGTATTTACGTTTGAACTTCTTCAGGGCGCGCTCGATGTTTTCGCCCTCTTTTACCGGCATGATAATCATAATATTCTTTGTTTTTTATTGTTTTAAATTCGTTTTGTTCTGAAAACTGCGGGGTGTGTATCCCGGATACATCCTCCCCATAAAAATAGTCGTTTTACTCGTCGGCAGGTCCGCTGTCAGACCCGAATTGCAGGTACGGAGCCAGTCGTGCTGCCTCCCCGCGGGTCAATATGTTCTGTTCTACCAATTCTTCAGCGGTACTCCAACCTCCTTTCAACTGTCTTGCTTTCAGCAATTTTCGTAATGCCTGCGGTGCTATATAGGGGTGTTTCCCCAACACTTTCGGGCTTGCAAAGTTAATATCAATTTTCCGAATTTTGCAACTATCGCAGTAAATTTGTTTCAAAATTCTTTCATAATTGCGTTCCCTGACTCCCGGAACCTCTGCGAGTTGCTCCACGCGGACGAATCCGCCGAGCCGTTCGCGGTAGTGCAGGATCTCCATCACGGTTTTGGGACCGATGCCCGTGACCGACCTGAGCGCGGCCGAGTCGGCCGTGTTGAGTTCGACGGGCTGATCAATCGGATGAATCTTCCGTTCCGGAAAGATGATGTAGGGTTCGAGCGCCGTGGCTACCGAATCGCTCACGACGTAACATTCGCGCAGGTCCTCCATGTCGTAAATCCCGCTCAGGTCGCGCCAGCGGATGAACACTTCGGCCTGCCGTTTCGACAGGGCCCCGATGGCCCGCAGGTAACGGGCGCCCACGGTGTCGATGCGGAACTGCCGGGGAGCCAGCGGCTCGGGGAGAATGCGTTCGGTGCGGTATTCGTGGGGCGCTATGGCATATTTGCGACCGATGTGAATCCACGGTTCGAGCCGCCGGTAGAGCGAATCGCTGATGCCGTAGCAGAGCGTCAGGTCCTCGGGAATGCGGAACACCTTTCCCGCCGCGCGGTATTTCAGCAGGCTCACCGCCTCGTGCTTCGTGAGCCCCAGCCGCCGCAACTCGTCGAGCGTGGCGGTGTTGGGGTCGAAGTGCGCCATCACGACGCTGTCCGCAGGCATCGCCTCTTCCATCTCCGCCTCGGCACGACGTGCCGCAGCCGGGTCGGCCGCCGGACGCACGAGCAGCAAGGCTACGATCAGCAGCCCGGCCAGCGGCAGGAACACCGCTATCGCGCGTATCTCGCGGTCGGAAAAGAGGTTTGCCATTGTTCTGTTTATGCGATCATGTGCTTTAGCGTATCAACCGTCGGGAGCATACTTCGTCTCCCTCCCTGAGGGAGGGGCGGGGTGGGGTCATGCTTGTAAATGGCGCCGTAGGCGGCAATGACAGCGATCGAAAGCGATTTGTACATCAAAGTATCTATCTGTTTTGTTTATTTTTCGATCTCCTCCAGCGCCCGTTTCACCGAGCCCCAACGCAGCAGCAATTCCCGGGATTCGGCCTCGCCGAGCCCCGACGCCTCGGCCACCATCCGCGTGCCGCGCGCCACGAGTTTGTCGTTGGTCAGCTGCATGTTGACCATGCGGTTGCCCTCGACGCGCCCCAGGCGGATCATCACCGCCGTGGACAGCATGTTGAGCATCAACTTTTGGGCCGTTCCGGCCTTCATGCGCGTCGAGCCGGTCACGAACTCCGGTCCTACGACCGCTTCGAGCGCATACTCCGCTTCGGCCGCCACGGGCGAAGCGGGGTTGCAGGTGACCGATCCCGTCAGCAGGCCCTGACGGCGCGCCTCGTGCAGTCCGCCGATCACATAAGGCGTCGTTCCCGATGCCGCAATGCCGATCAGCGTGTCGTCGGCCGTGGGGTGGTAGGGCGCCATGTCGCGCCAGGCTCCTTCGGTGTCGTCCTCGGCACGCTCCACGGCACGCCGCAGGGCGCCGTCGCCCCCGGCGATCAGGCCGATCACCAGGTCGAACGGCACGCCGTAGGTCGGCGGCAGCTCCGAGGCGTCGGTGACGCCCAGCCGGCCGCTGGTCCCGGCCCCGATGTAAAATATTCGTCCGCCGCGCTGCATGCGTTCGACGATGCGTTCGACGAGCTGCTCCATGACGGGAATGGTTTGCCGCACGGCTTCGTGCACGCGGGCGTCTTCGCGGTTGATACCCGTCAGGATGTCGTGCACCGACATCTGTTGCAGGTCGTCGTAGGCCGAGGCCTGTTCAGTGATTCTATGCTCCATGGTGGTATTTCAAAAGCCCTTCGGCGGGCGATTCTACAATGGTTTCCACGCGGTAACCCTCCGCTTCCAGCGCTTCGCGCAGTAACGCCTCGAAATGGGCCGCTATGCCGCCTACGAACGAGACCGGAAGCCCTGCCGGATAACGGCTCAGGTTGCGGGCCGCGAAGTCGCGGAATGACGTGAGGACCATCTCCCGGATATCGGGGCGTTTTACGTGCGCATATATATAAGGTGCGAACGAGGCCAGGAACCGGTTGGCGTAGGGCTCGCGGTAGACGCGGCGGATGATCTCCTCGTAACTCAGTCCGTGCGCCGCGAGAAACTCCTCTTTCAGGGGAATGTGCCCCTTGAAGATGGCGTTCACCAGGTTGCGCCCCAGTACGGCTCCGCCGCCCTCGTCGCCCAGCACGTAACCCAGCGGGGAGACGTGTTGTACGATCTGGTCGTCGCGGTACCAGCAGGAATTGGACCCTGTGCCGAGGATGCAGGCGATGCCCTCCCCGTGGCCCCAGAGCGCCCGCGCCGCACCCAGCAGGTCCGATTCGATGGCGATGTCGTCCGTCCCGAAACGGGCTTCCAACTCCCGGCGCAGTTTTTCGCTGGCTTCCGGGAAGGTCGGGCCGCAACCCGCGCCGTAGAACCGTACGGCCGTCACGCCGTCGCACGGGGACAACTCCCCGAGGACCTCGCGTATCTGTTCGGCGGTGTGCTGCACGGCGTTGATCCCCCGCGTGCGCAGTTGCACCGGGCGGGCGCCGTCTCCGGCGATCCACGTGCATTTGGTCGATCCGCTGTCTGCTATGAGTATCATAATTCAAAGATGATGAAAAGGACGACAGTCAAACCGGATTGCATCCTGTTCGGCACGGTCTTCCGTGTTCCTAAAAGTGTTGTTACGCCACCAAAGATAGTGAAAGCCGCGGGGAGAACAAAATGAACCAGTCCGTTTTTTATCCCGAATTGTATCCTATGATTCCTGTTCAATGCGAATATGTATTTTAATCTTGAAAATCCCCGGAAAAATCATGCAACTAAATTTTTTAGTTTAAAAACTATGTGAAATAGTTGCGCGTGAAATTTTTTTAGTTACCTTTGTCATGCAGGCCCGCCAAAGAGGCGGGTTTTAGGAGCGGAAGCAGGTTTTGGGGTTCACATGCTTGTTTGCGCTTCGGCCGGAACACAATAAGGATTCTCATTATGGAAAAACTGACACGCAGGGAAGAGGAGCTGATGCGCTGCTTCTGGGAACACGGACCGTTGTTCGTACGCGAACTGGTGGCCCTTTCACCCGATCCCAAACCCCATTTCAACACCCTTTCGACGATGGTCCGCGCACTCGAAGCCAAAGGTTATGTCGATCACAATTCGTTCGGCAGCACTTATCAATACTATCCGGTGGTGACCGAGGAGGAGTTCTCGCGCTCGACGCTCGGCAGCGTGATCAGCCGCTATTTTGAAAACTCCTACCTCGGGGCCGTTTCGGCACTGGTCGAGGAGGAGAAAATCTCGGTCGACGAATTGCGTGAACTGATCGACCGCATCGAAAACCAAAACCGCTGAAGCCATGTACGACCTGATGATCTACAGCCTGAAAGTCGGTGTCTGCCTGGCTGTTTTCTACCTCTTTTTCAAGTTGCTGCTGAGCCGTGAGACGTTTCACCGTTTCAACCGGATCGTGGTGCTGGGAGCGATGGTCCTTTCGTTCGTGTTGCCGCTGTGCGTGATCACGATTTACCGCGAAATGCCCGTTCTCCCGGAATTTCCGGGCGAAGAGGTAGTGACTGCGACCGCGACAGATCCGCTTCCCGAACCGTTTCCGTGGGAGTTGCTGGCCGGAGGGGCATTCCTTGTCGGGGCCGCCGCGACGTTGCTGTGGACGCTCTGCTCGCTGCTGGGAGTACTGCGACTGATCCGCAGCGGACGCCGCGAACGTCTTGAGGACAAGTCTGTGCTGGTGCGTACGGAACAGGCCGTGACGCCCTTCAGTTGGGGACGTTATATCGTGATGTCCGAAAAGGACCTTGCCGAGAACGGCGATGCGATCCTGCTCCACGAGCGGGCCCACCTGCGGCTGCGCCATTCGTTCGACCTGATTGTGACCGACGTTGCGGGCTGCCTGCAATGGTTCAACCCTGCGATGTGGCTGCTACGTCGTGAACTGCGGGCCATCCACGAGTACGAAGCCGACGAGGCCGTGCTCAATAGCGGTGTCGATGCCAAAAGTTACCAGTTGTTATTAATAAAGAAAGCTGCTGGCGGGAGGTGGTACTCAGTCGCCAACAGCTTCAATCACAGTAAACTTAAAAACCGTATTACCATGATGTTACGTAAAAAATCGTCGCGGTGGGTCGGAGCCAGAGCGCTCCTGTTGCTGCCGCTTACGGCCTTTGCCCTGGGGGCTTTCGCCGAAACCGCGTATGTCTTTCCGGAAGACAAAGGTAAAAAAGAAACCGTTACGGTACGTGTTTCGGGATCGAAATTTTCTTCCGACGGAAAACAACCGCTGATCTTCGTTGACGGTCGGAAGGTGGCGACGCTCGACAGTCTCGATACCAACCGTATCGAGTCGATCAGTGTGCTCAAGGATTCGACGGCTACGGCGGTTTATGGCGACAAAGGCAAAGATGGCGTGATTCTTGTTACCTTGAAAAAGGAAGGCGTCTCGGATGATGAAATGCAGATCCCGGGCCTGAAAGGTAAAGTCGTGAAAATTACCACGACTACCACGACGGACGGGGACGGATCGCAGGAGGTGCGGGTAATCGGTTATGGTACGAAGCCGAAAAACAGGACCGTGGATTCCGTGACAACCGTTGTTGTCAACGCGAAGGGTTCGAATGTCCGCATTAACGGAGCCAAAAGCAACCCCGCCTACATCGTCGACGGCGTGCAGGTTTCTGAGATCGAATCGCTCAAACCCAACGAAATAGCGAGTATTTCGGTTATAAAGGGCCCCAACGCACCTCAGGAGCTGACCGACAAGGGCTACGATGGCGTGGTGATGATTACGACCAAACGGGTAGCTGACGCGCAAAAGAGTGCTGAGCAGGCTGCCAAAGAGGGCATCAAAGCCGGAGCTGCCGGAATCGAAGCTGCCCGCGAAGGACTGAAATATGCCCGTAAGTACATGGATTCGGATGCGTGGAAGCAGGCCCAGAAGGCGCTCGACGAGGCGCAGAAGGAGTTGGACGCAGCCCGCAAAGAGACCTCGGCTCAATTGAGCGAAGCGCAGAAAGCCCTGGATGCACTTCCCGAGACCGCCGGACGCGTCAAGGGGGTAACGATCCGGAGTACGCCCGAAAATTCGGCATCCGTTTACAAAGGCCGTGTTACGCTGAAGGGCGGTTTGCCCGATGATGTTCTGATGTATATCAACGGCAAAAAGGCTTCGAAAGCCGATGTCGAACGGCTTGAACCCGGAAAGATCAAACGCATGGAGGTCTACAAGGGCGACGAAGCGGTGAAAAAGTACGGCGAAGAGGGCCGTAACGGCGTGGTCGAGATTCGGGCCCGCAAATAATTAAGGCTTATAAATACTACCATAAGCAGATAAAAAGTTCACGAAAGCGGGAGATTCAAACGAATCTCCCGCTTTTTTGTGCCGCGCTATTTGAATTCGACGATCTCGGGCCGTGTCGGGCGGTAGCGGTATTGCTCCATGCGCGTTGAGTTCGAGAGGCGGAAATATTCGCTCTCGACCAGTCCGCGCTTGCCGAAGGCTACGCCCAGCCGGATTTGGATGGTGTTGAACACCAACCGTTCGTTTCGCAGCCGCACGCCCAGTCCGAACGAGGTAAAGAAGTCGTTCTTGAAGATGTTGGGCGAGTAGCCGATCAGCCCGAAATCGGCAAACCCGAAGAACGCTATGCGAAATCCCAGCGGCTGGTAAGGGGTGAATATCACCGTTTCGGTGTTGAGAATCATGCGGTTGGTTCCGATGATGTATTCCTTGAGGGCCTGCAATCCGTCGATGCGCGTGAAGCGGATGCTCTCGTCGCTGCCCGTCGAGCGGTTCCAGCCCTGCGTGTAGTTGAAAGCGAGGAACTGGCGGATGCGGCTGCGTTTGAACAGGAACAGGTTCGAGAACCACCTCAGGTCGACATCGATGGCACTGCGCTGCCACATGCCGTTGTCGAGGTCGATGTAACTTCCGAGCGTGATACCTCCCATGATGTAGCCCACGGAGCGGAATCCTCCTGTTTCGTAGCTCGTGCCCAGGTAGAGCGCATTGTTGAATTCGCCCCACGAATATCCCGTCGTCAACTCGGCCTTGTAGCCCGCCGCGAGATACTCGCGCGTACCGAATCCGTAGATCATGTTGGCCGTGTAGAATTTCTCGCGGTAGAGACCTCCGCTGACCAGCAGGGCGTCCTGGTCGTGCAGCGCGGGGTTGAAATCCGGAGCCACGAGCGGCCTGCGGCTGACGCGCCGGTAGTTGTAGCGCCCCGAGAGGTAAACACTCGAAGAGATCCCGCGCAGGTAGTGCGAATAACCGCCCCAGGCATCGAGGTTGCGCTCCTTGACCAGCAGCGACGTGTCCTGCTCGATCATGTATCGCTTGGCCTTGATGTCGCTGTACGTGAGGCCTATTTCGTAGTCGGTGGGTTTCAGGAAGTCCTTGCGCATCTCCAGTTTGAGCGTCGAGTTGTAGAAGTCGCGCCCGGCGGCGAACTCCGCGGTGTAGAAAGTTCCGAGCAGGTTGGGGATTTCGTATTCGACCATGTTGCCGCCGTAGGAAAAGTCCTTGCGGCTGAAGTTGGTGATGAATTTGAGCTTGTTGCCCGATCCGAAGATGTTGGCATCGGAAAGCCCGAGCATCGTGCGTCCCTCGGAGTAAAGCCCTCCGTCGACGGTGATGGTCCAACTGTCGCGCGTGGTGATGTGCAGGTTTACGCGCGTCGAGTCCAGCGAGTCGGGGAGCACCGTCACGTCGATGTCGGCGATGTAGCCGCGCGAGCGGATCAGCTGCTTGTTGCGTACGATGAGCTGCGGATTGAGCGTGTCGCCCGACTCGAACAGCAGGTCGCGGCGGATGACGCGGTCGCGCGTGAGCATGTGGGTCTTGTTGGCCGTGCGTTCGAGCCAGTTGCCGCCGGGTTCGAATATCTGTTCGCGCTCGATGGTGATGTCGCCGATGGTTTTTCCGGTGTACGGTTCCAGCAGGCGGCTTTCGTCGGTTACGCGGCCGCTCATCGTGGTGTCGAGCACGGGTTTCACGAAGAGCATCCGGTAGAGCATGCGCGGCACCGCGCGGCGGCTGGTTTTCGACTCGATGCTGTCGTACAGGCGCTGGTTGCGCGCTGTGGCGTCGGGATTCTTCACGCGTGCACTGTCGGGCGTAAAGCGGTCGGGCGTGTGCATACTGGGACCTGCTGCGCGGGGAAAGGCGGCGGTTCCCGTGGCAGCCAGGATCAGGACGAATATGCAAAACCGGACGAACATTGTGTCAAAGATAACGGAATTTTTCGGCAAAAAGTGCGGCCCAGCGGCCTAAATTGAGGATTCGGACCCTGGCAGCGGCATTTACTGCCTGCCTGCGGCGGATACAGGCCCCCGATGTCGCTCTGTATCGGTGTTTTCCGCCCCGGAATGCATTGGGACAAGGTTGTAAGTAAAACTGATAGCGCTATCAGAAAAATATTTACCGGATGTGATCAGAAAAAGGGCTGAATTGTTAAAATAATAATTACATTTGCGCAGTCGGTATCGTATTATCGACGTGGCGTTATTTACTAAAAACTAATTCTTTATGAGAGTTGCGTCTCTACTCCCGCTTTTAGCGGCCGCTTTTGTACAATTCGGCTGCGTAAAGGACAATTCGGTCGGCTCCGGCCCCTCCGAAAAAGTGAATGGTCCTGTCTTCAATTTTGAGACTGTCTCGACTTCCAATCTGAACTTCAGCTACGATACGCCTGCGGGCTATGTCGTCGGTTTCGAAGTCTATGCTGAGAATCCTTTTGAAACCGATGCGCAGGGGCAGGTAGCCCTGAAAGCCGGCGTCGAGCCCATCGAAAAAGGTTTTACGAATTCCAAAGGCGCTTACAATCAACCGCTGGCTCTTCCCGCTTATGTGGAGAAGATTTACATCTATACGAAGTATGCCGGTGTCGGTTCGCGTTTCATGGTCGCTGAAGTCAAGGACGGAATTATTTCCACGCCCGTCGATGCCGGCATCAACGGCGCGGCGGTTGCTGCTTCTGCGATGAAGTCTACCCGTGCCGCATCCGCTGTGATGAATACGAATCAGACGAATGTCTTCTCCTTCGGGAACATCGGTCGTCAGACGCTGACTTTGAGTAAATGGCATTCGGCCAAGGACGGTCCCAACCCGACAACGCTCGCTACCGGCGAACGGGTCAAGATTTATGGCCGGCCCGTAGAGATGAGCTATGTGGACAAGTCGAAATTCGGTGCCGATGCTGCCGGTAAGGATGCACTGGTGCTGAATGCCGGTGTGCTGAAAGCCATCAATACGGCTCTGCTGGGTGACGACTCGGGCGTTCCGGTAGACAACAAATACCTCAAGTCGGGTGACATCCATGTGAAGAAAGAGGCCGAACTGGACCTCGTGTTCATCCAGAACTGGGGTGCATACAACAACGTGCTGGCTTATTACTGCTACGAGACGGCCAATCCGCCTGCCGGCGTGAGCGACATTAAATTCCAGGTGATTGCTGTCCCCGACGCTTTGGAGCATAAATTCGATTATAGTATTTCGAGTATGTACGATGTGGTTTCGATGTATCAGGGTGAGGGCGTCAAACTGAAATACGTCGATGCGCAGGGTGTGATGCACGACAAATTCCCCGCCGGAACCTCCGTAGGCTGGATTCTTTACCGGGACGGTTATCGTTTCGGGGTGAAAGATGAAGCCCTCGGTGAGTATGTTCGTGCTCCGATGGTGGGTTTGGGTGCCAATTTCTCGAATCCTGCTTTCTCGAAATCGCCCAATACGGCTGTGCTGCGCTATGGTGATTTCGTCGTAGTAGGTTTCGACGACGGCGACGAGAATTCGGGCTACCGCGACTACCTCGACGTGATGTTCAACGTGCAGTCCACGCCTTCGGATGCCATTACCGACGAAGTTCCCGACGTTGATCCCGAGGAGCCCAAACCCGTGACCATGACCAATCAGGGTGTGCTGCTCTTCGAGGATATCTGGCCGTTTCAGGGCGACTTCGACATGAACGACGTTGTGGTTAAGTACGTTGCCGAGAAGACCAAGAACGCGAAGAACGAGATTGTCTCCTCGAAAGTCGACTTCACGATTTTCCACTCGGGCGCTTCGCTGAACAACACCTTCGCTTATGTCGACGATAACATTGCCAATGCCGATGTAACCTTTACCGGTGGCGGTGGTGCGGTTCCCGAACCGCTGATCGACCGCACGAACAACATCGTCTACGTTGCCAACAAACTGCTGGATTATGCCAATAAGACCGATAAGGTGACCTTCACGGCCAACTATACCTACCGGACTCCGATCCCCGCAGCTTCCTATACCGATGCTCCGTTCAATCCGTTTATCCTTGCTGGCGGCGAACCGGGCAAAGAGGTGCACCTCACCGAGTACAAGCCGTCGCCCGATGTCAATATGGACTGGTTCGAAAAGAGGACGCACGACCGTTCGAACCCGGAGTTGGGTCTGTTCTACATCACCTTCGAGAATATTACGGCAAAGGAGGGTGAGGACCGCGGCTTGCAGCTTCCGTGGGCAGTCAATATTGCTTACGACAGCGTCGAGGCAATGAACAAATTCCGTGTGACCCAGGAATCGAAGCCCATCTACAAGCACTACCTTGGCTTTATCAAATGGGTGAAGTCCGAAGGTAAGGAGAATGCCGATTGGTATCTCCACTATACCGAATAAGACTTCGCACTGAATATCGGGACCGCCCTGCATGGGGCGGTCTTTTTTTGCCTTGTCGTAGCCTTTCGATTACCTTGTTTTCTTCTGTTGTAGCCCTTTTCCGTTCGATGTTGGTTCTTCTCTGTTGCCGGTCCGCACACCTCCATTCAGCCTGCAACTTTCCTTTTGTCTGCCCCCCCCCTCTTGAAAGGACACAAAAAAAGACGGCCCGAAGGTCGTCTTTTTACTTACTATTCAGCCTGAAAAGGGTGTTTAAGCCCCCTTTCTGCCTATCTGCGGCCCTCTTTGGCCTCGATGCATTCCGTTGCGTGGGGCACCTTCATCAGGCGCTCTTTGGGAATGAGTTTTCCGGTCGTTTTGCAGATGCCGTAGGTTTTATTCTCGATGCGCACGAGCGCCATTTCGAGGTTGCGGATGAATTTCATCTGATGGGCAGCCAAACGACCGCTTTCCTCTTTGGAAAGGGTTGCTGCGCCTTCCTCCAGGACCTTGAACGTCGGGGATGTATCTTCCGTGTCGTTATCGGCCGTATGGGTGATCGTGGCACGCAGCAGCTCGTAGTCCGCGCGAGCGTTCTCAAGCTTTTTCAGGATAAGCTGCCTGAACTCTTCGAGTTCAGCATCGCTGTATCTGGTTCTTTCGTCTGCCATAGTCGTTTACTCTCTTTTAAGGTTTAAGTAAAATTAAGCAATATTTCCGAATATACCAAATTTTACTCTGTATAATCGGATTTATATCCGGGTCACCGCGATGCGCAGCGGCTGGTCGTCCACATCGGTCTCGACGACCACTTCGCCTGCCGGTTCTGCGGCCGGGCGTACCTCCACGGCGAGGGTCTGCGAAGCGATGTAACCGGCGAATTTTGCGATTCCGTCGGCCACCAGGGGCTTCTCTTCAATCTCGACGCGGATCTTGTCCGTGACCTCGAATCCCGAGTCCTTGCGGATATTCTGGATGCGGTTTATCAACTCGCGTGCCACGCCTTCCGCTTTCAACTCTTCCGTGACCGTAATATCGAGCGCCACGGTAAGTTTTCCCTCCGAAGCGACGAGCCATCCGGGCATATCCTCCGAGGTGATCTCGAAGTCGGCGGGCGTCACGGTGATCTGCGCGGTCCCGAGGTCGAGCACCGTTTCGGGCGCTGCTTCGATCTCGGCGATGCGCTCCTGCGAGAAGGTTGCGGTCAGGGCGGCAATCTGCTTCATGTACTGGCCGAAACGCGGCCCGAGGGTCTTGAAGTTGGGCTTGATGCGCTTGGTGATCAGCCCGGTCGTCTTCTCGATCAGCTCCACCTCCTTGACGTTCACTTCGCCCATGATGAGGTTCTTCACGGCCGAAATATGCTCCGCCATTGCGGGATCGAGCACCGGAATGATGATCTTCATGAGCGGCTGGCGCACCTTGATCGACACCTTGCGGAGCAGGGCCAATACCATCGACGACACTTTCTGTGCCAGCGACATCATATCTTCGAGGCGCGCGTCGATCAGCTTCTCGTCGGCCTTCGGGAAGGTCGAGAGATGTACCGACTCGTCCTTGTGGCGGCCGCTCACGGCGTTGAGGTCCGTGAAGATGCGGTCGGAGATGAACGGTGCGAACGGCGCTGCAAGCATTGTGACGGTCTCCAGGCAGGTGTAAAGGGTCTGGTAGGCTGCCAGCTTGTCCTCCGACATGCCGCCGCCCCAGAAACGCTTGCGGTTGAGGCGCACGTACCAGTTCGAGAGATTCTCGCCCACGAACTCCTGAATAGCGCGGGCCGCCGGTGTCGGGTCATAGCCTTCGAGCGATTCGGTCACCTCTTTCACGAGTGTATTCAGCAGCGAGATGATCCAGCGGTCGATTTCGGGGCGCTTCTCCATCGGAACCTCCGGTTCGCTGCCCGTGAAGCCGTCTACGTTGGCGTAGAGGGCGAAGAACGAATAGGTATTGTAGAGCGTTCCGAAGAACTTGCGGCGCACTTCGTCGACGCCGTCCTTGTCGAATTTCAGGTTGTCCCACGGCTGCGAGTTGGAGATCATGTACCAGCGCGTCGCGTCGGCTCCGTAGGTGTCGAGCACCTCGAACGGATCGACGGCGTTGCCCAGACGCTTCGACATCTTGTTGCCGTTCTTGTCGAGCACCAGGCCGTTCGAAATGATATTCTTGAAGGCTACCGAGTCGAACAGCATCGAAGCGATGGCGTGCAGCGTGAAGAACCAACCGCGCGTCTGGTCGACACCCTCGGCGATGAAGTCGGCGGGGTAGACCTGGTTGAACCCGGCCTTGTTCTCGAACGGATAGTGCACCTGCGCATAGGGCATGGCGCCTGAGTCGAACCATACGTCGATCAGATCCGATTCGCGCTTCATCGGCTCGCCCTTCGACGAGACCAGTACGATCGAATCCACATAGGGGCGGTGCAGGTCGATGTTCGCCGTCGAATAGTTCTCCTGCGACATGTCGCCGACCTTGAAATTCTTGTACGGATTCTCCTTCATCACACCCGCAGCGATCGACTTTTCGATCTCGGCCATCAGTTCTTCCACCGAACCGATGCACTTCACCTCCGAGTAATCCTCCGTGGCCCATACCGGCAGCGGGGTTCCCCAGAAACGCGAACGCGAGAGGTTCCAGTCCACCAATCCTTCGAGCCACTTGCCGAAACGGCCCGTTCCGGTCGATTCGGGTTTCCAGCGGATCGTCTTGTTCAGTTCGATCATCTTATCGCGCAGCGCCGTGGTGCGGATGAACCACGAGTCGAGCGGGTAGTAGAGCACCGGTTTGTCCGTACGCCAGCAGTGGGGGTAGGAGTGGGTGTGCTTTTCGATTTTGAACGCCTTGTTCTCGGCTTTCAGCATCACCGAGATGTCTATATCCAGCGTCGGGTCGGTGTCGCACAATTTCTCGTCGTAAACGTTCTTTACGTAACGGCCTGCATACTCCCCGTATTTCTCCGTGTCTACGTTCGTCTTCACGAACTCCGGGTCGAGGTCCTCGATCCGGAAGAATTTGCCCTGCTTGTCGACCATCGGCTGGTTCTTGCCGGCGCAGTCGACCATGAAGAGCGGCGCGATGCCTGCGACTTTCGCCACGCGGTCGTCGTCCGCACCGAACGTCGGGGCGATGTGCACGATACCCGTACCGTCCGAGGTGGTCACGTAATCGCCGACGATGACGCGGAACGCATCGCCCATGGGTTTCACCCACGGAATCAGCTGCTCGTAGCGGATGCCTTCCAGTTCGGGGCCCTTCCACGTCTGTTCCGCGACTTCGTAGGTGCCTTCCATCTTCTTGGTGAAGTAGGAACCTAAGAGTTCTTTGGCCAGGATGACCGTCTGCGGCTGGTCGGTGTAGGGGTTGCGGCACTTGACCTTCACGTATTCGATCGCCGGGCCTACGGCCAGTGCGGTGTTCGACGGCAGGGTCCACGGCGTGGTGGTCCAGGCCAGGAAGTAGAGGTCGCCTTCGACGTCTGCAAAGAGTTTCTCGCTCTTCGCGTCGCGAATCACCTTGAACTGTGACGTACACGTCGTGTCCTTCACGTCGCGGTAGCAACCCGGCTGGTTCAGCTCGTGGGTCGAGAGGCCCGTTCCGGCAGCCGGCGAGTAGGGCTGGATGGTATAGCCCTTGTAAAGCAGCCCCTTGTCGAAGAGCTGTTTCAGCAGCCACCACAGCGTTTCGATGTATTTGTTGTCGTAGGTGATGTACGGATCGTCCATGTTGACCCAGTAGCCCATCTTGCGCGTCAGGTTTTCCCAGGCGCCCGTGAACTCCATCACCGCCTCGCGGCACGTACGGTTGTACTCCTCGATGGTGATTTTCTTGCCGATGTCCTCCTTCGTGATGCCGAGCTTCTTCTCGACGCCCAGTTCCACGGGTAGTCCGTGGGTGTCCCAGCCCGCCTTGCGGTGCACGAGATAGCCCTGCTGCGTCTTGTAGCGGCAGAAAACGTCCTTAATCGTACGCGCCATGACGTGGTGGATGCCGGGCATACCGTTTGCCGAGGGGGGACCCTCGTAGAATACGAACGTGGGGTGTCCCTCACGGGTCGTGATGCTTTTGTGGAACGTGTCGCGTGCGTCCCACTCGCCGAGCACATCGGCGGCTACGCCGGCCAGGTCGAGGCCTTTATACTCCTTGAACTTCATATCGGTAAGAAATTTCGTTGCTGTTTTCTGACAAGCAGCAAAGATATAAAAAAAGATTTAAAAAACAGGTGTAAGATACCTGTTTTACATGGTGTGATGATCGCCGCCCCGTTTTCCGCCCGGTTGTGTGCCCGGAGCGGGCAGCCTGTTTTGGGGCGTACAAACATGGTGCGCCCGTTTTGCGGGGCGCAGGCGTAAAATGTCAGTTTTATGGAGCAGATTACTTCCTGACCGGGATGTCGAGCCGGAAGCAGGAGCCTTCTCCCGCCACGGATTCGACTCCGACCGAACCGCCGAGTTGTTCGGCGATCGACTTGCAGATCGAGAGCCCGAGCCCGGTTCCCTGGGTGAAGGTATCGAGTTTCACGAACCGTTCGAAGATGCGTTCCTGATCCTCCGGGGCGATGCCGATGCCCGTATCGCGGACGTAGAAACGCACATAACCCGGAAGCTGGCGGTATCCGATCGTCACCGAGCCTTTTTTCGTGAACTTGAGCGCGTTGCGCGTGAAGTTGCCGATGATCTGGCTGAGGCCGTGCCGGTACTCCGTGACGAAAAGTTCCGGCAGGCCTTCCTCCACCCGCAGTTCCACATCCGGATGACGCTGGTGGCGGAGCAGGTCGGCGATTTCCTGGCAGAAATCCCGTGCTTCGAACGTCGTGCGCACGACATCCATGCGCCCCGATTCGATGCGCGCCAGGTCCAGCACGTCGGAGATGATCTGTAACAGCAGGGTGTTGTTGCGCAGGATGATGTCGGCGTATTCCTTGCAGGTCTCCTCGTTGCGCTCATCCGCCAGCAACTCCGAGAAGCCGATGATGGCGTTCAGAGGAGTGCGGATTTCGTGGCTCATGTTGGCCAGGAATGCCGATTTGAGTTTGTTCGATTCCTCGGCGCGCACCTTCGCTTCGCGCAACTCTTCCTCAGTGCGTTTGATCTCCGTGATGTCGTAGTTGACGCATGCCAGGTCGATCACGCCCTCTGCCGGACGGTAGTCGCGGCACACGACATGGATCATCAGCCAGCGCATCGGTTCGCCGGGCACGACGATGCGCACTTCGTCGGCGCACGACGCGATTTCCCCGCGTTCGAGCCGGTCGAGCAACAGCTTCAGATGGGTGCGGTCGTCGGGATGGACGTAGCGCCAGACTCCGATGATTTGCGAAACAGGCGTATCTGCAGGTTCTCCGTAGTTCACCACCCAGGGGCCTTTGACATAACCTTGCCCCGTACAGGGATTGTAGCGGACGCAGCCGACGCGGGCGAAATCCGAGACGATGTCGAACAGGTTCTCGAAATCGGCCAGACGCTCCCGGTTCAGCGTAGCGTCGGTGATGTCTTCGAGCAGGATGACCAGTTCGTCGTCGTCGCCCGGAGTGTTGTAGAGCAGGCAGCGGCAAATACGTCCCGTGTCCGGACTTTTCCAGTTGTAATCCCCGTAAGCCCGGGAGGGAATACTTGTGAACGTCGGAATATGTTGCTGGGGGTTCACTCCCACCTCGCGGGCCGTTTTTCCGGCGAAGTCCTGCGTGCGGATGCCCAGGATCGTACCGGCCTGCTGGTTGATGTAGGAGAGCAGGTAATCGACCGCCTCGCCGGCTTTATCGCGTAGGATATTGACGCGCACGTAACCGATCGGCAGGTGTTCGATCAACTGTGCCAGGTGGCTGTAATTCCGCTGTATGGCTTTGTAACTTTGGTTAATCGAGGCCATCTCTTCGTTTTCGGGATTTCCGTCCGTGACGCTGCGTACGATTCCGAAGGCGGTGCGCTCCCCGGTCTGCGGATCGTTCCGCACGTCGATACATTTGGTCTGTACGCATTTGCCGCCGTTCGCCGTGACGAACGTTTCGTCGAGCGTGTCGGTGACTTTGAGTGCGGCGCAGCGGGTGTAGATCCGGGCGCGGTGCTCCTCTCCGGGCAACGAGTAAACGTCTTCGAACGTAATGCGGGTGCGATCCGTACCGAAGAGTTCCGCGGCCCGTTGGGAACAAATCATCTCGTGTTGGCTGAAGTCGAGCAGCCACCATCCGATGCCGGAGGCGTCGAGTGATTTTTGCAGTAGTTCGGGCGGGATTTGTCGTTCAGTGTGCATGACGGAGATACCGAAATTTCGATGGATATGCAAAAATAGCTAATTTCGGGAGAAAAAGAACTTTTCTCCGAATGATTTTTACCGGGCTCCGGGCTATTGGGTGGTGTCCTGCTGCGTCAGCGTGCGGATCACGCGAGCGGGATTCCCCACGGCCACCGAATCGGCGGGAATATCGTGCGTTACGACGGCTCCGGCGCCGATGATCGAGCGGTCGCCGATCCGGACGCCCGGGCAGACGATCACCCCTCCGCCCAGCCAGCAGTCGTCGCCGATGGTGATCGGGCTGCCTGCTTCGAGGCCGGCGCGGCGTTCTGCCGCGTCGAACGGGTGCAGCGCCGTGAGCAACTGCACTTTGGGACCGATCAGCGAGTGGCTTCCGATGCGGATCGGAGCCAGGTCGAGGAATGTGCAGTCGAAGTTGACGAACGAGCCTTCGCCGATCGAGATATTACTTCCGTAGTCGCAATGGAACGGTTCGCGGATGAAACCTTCGCAGCCGGGGCACAACTCGCGCAGCGTGGCGCGGTAGGCCTCGTCGTGGCCGCATAATTCGACATTCAGGCGATGCATCAGACGCGTGGCATTGTCCCGGATGGCGGTGAGTTCCGCATCCCTGGGGTCGAACCATTCGCCGCTGAGCATCTTTTCCCGTTCCGTCATCTTAGTCGAAGGATTGCATTTCGATCAGTTTGGCATAGATGCCGTTGCGCGCCATCAGTTCGTTGTGCGTACCGCGTTCGGCGATGCGTCCGTGGTCCACGACGATAATCAGGTCGGCATTATGGATGGTCGAGAGGCGGTGGGCGATGACCACCGACGTACGGCCTTTGAGCAGGTTGTTGAGGGCATCCTGCACGAGTTTTTCGCTCTCGGTGTCGAGGGCCGAGGTGGCCTCGTCGAGAATCAGGATGTCGGGGTTCTTCAGCACTGCGCGGGCGATCGAAAGCCGCTGGCGCTGGCCGCCGGAGAGCTTCACGCCCCGGTCGCCGATGTTGGTGTCGTAACCCGTGGTGCATTCGCGGATGAAGCAGTCGGCGTTGGCGACCTTTGCCGCCTCGACGATCTCTTCGTGCGTCGCCCCGCGCTTGCCCATTCCGATGTTACCTTCGATCGTGTCGTTGAAAAGCACGGTGTCCTGCGCCACGACGCTCATGTGTTCGCGTACGCTCTCCTGCGTGTAATCGCGAAGCGAAATGCCGTCGATCAGGATTTCGCCCGACGTGGGGTCGTAGAAACGGGGCAGCAGTTCGCTCAGGGTTGACTTGCCGCCGCCCGAGGGACCTACCAGCGCCACGGTCTGCCCGCGGCGTATTTCGAACGAAATGCCGTCGATCACTTCGCGCTGCCCGTCGTAGGAGAAATGCACGTCGCGGAATTCGATCTTCTCTTTCAGCCCGGTCAGTTCCCTGGCGTCGGGTTTGTCCTGGATTTCGGGTTTCGTGTCGATGATCGTGAAGATACGTTCGCCGGCAGCGATACCCTGGTTGATATTGGCGAACTGGTCGATGAACGTGCGCACGGGGCGCGTGATCTGCGAGAAGATGGCCACGAAGGCGATGAATCCGCCGGGGTCGAGCGAGCCTTTGGCTACGAGCGAACCGCCGAAGACGAGGATTACGCCCACGGCTGCGATGCCGAGGAATTCGCTCATCGGCGATGCCAGCTGCTGGCGGCGGGCCATCGAAAGGGTCAGACGCGCCAGGTCGGCGCTGATGGCGTAGTATTTCTGTTTGATGTATTCCGTGGCATTGTAACTCTTGATAACCTTGATGCCCGAGAGCGATTCGTCGAGCGTCGCTACCATCTCGCCCATACGCTGCTGGTTGGTGCGGGCCGGGTGGCGGAGTTTCTTCACGATACTGCCGATCAGCAACGCCACCACCGGGAGGAACAGCACCGAGAAGATGGCCAGCTCCCACGAAATGGCGACCATCATCACGATATAGCCGATGATGAGAAACGGCTCGCGGAACGACACCTGGAGGGTGTTGGTGATGCAGAACTGCACCACGCCCACGTCGGAAGTGATCTTCGAGATCACGTCTCCCTTGCGCTGGTCCGAGAAGTAGCCCACGTTCATGTCCATCACGCGCGAGAACATGTCGTTGCGCATGCGCTGGAGGGTCCGGGTACGCATGTTCTCCATGGTCCAGGCGCCCAGATAGCGGAACAGGTTGCTCATCAGGCTGATGCCAATGGCGACGACGGCCAGCAGCACCAGTACGTTCTGGCGGTCGTATTCCTCGAAGATATGCGAATAGGTGAAGTTGAAAAGCGTGGCGAGGTAATCCTGGTTGAATTCCACGGGGGGCAGCGTTTCCACGTACTCGAAGGAGTAGCTGGCGTCGAACATGGTGTTCAGGATCGGAATGATCAGCATGAACGTCAACGAGTTGAACAACGCATAAAACAGCGAGTAGAAGAAGTAGGGGATCGCGTATTTACGGATCGGCCGGGCAAACGCCAACAGCCGCATATATGTCTTGAGCATTCGAAGCGTATGGTTTTAGTTACGCAATAAACGGTGTAAAGATAGAAATAATAACCCGAAAAGCGAAAAAAGTGCGAAAATTCGTCGAATTATGGCTCCTTACGCTCCAAAAAAAGAGCGGGGACGTTGCCGTCTACCGCTCTGCAGGGTCGTAACCCGTATCTTCCAGCCAGTGCGCTTTGTCGTTGGCCGCCGCGACCGCCAGTACGTCGCAGCGGTTGTTCTCCACCGTCTCGGCGTGGCCTTTGACCCACACGAAACGGACGTTGTGGCGGTTGTATATGCGCAGAAAACGCATCCAGAGGTCGGGATTTTTCTTGCCCGCAAAATTTTTGCGGACCCAGCCGAAGACCCAGCCCTTCGTGACTGCATCGACGACGTATTTCGAATCGGAGTAAACCACCACGTCCGAACCCTCGAACTTCAGCGTTTCGAGGGCGACGCACACGGCCATCAGCTCCATGCGGTTGTTGGTCGTCAGGCGAAAGCCCTGCGACAACTCCTTGCGGTGCTGCCCCGAGAGGAGCACCGCGCCGTAACCGCCCGGACCGGGGTTCCCGAGGGCCGAACCGTCGGTGTAAATTGTAATTGCTGGCAAGAGTTGATAAGTTGAGAGTTGAAAGGTAAAAGTGGAAAGTTAAAAGCCGTGTCTGTCATTCCAAAGGCTGTTACGTTCCGGATGACAGAAAAGTGGAAAAGGGAAATATTTGTCGGACATCCCGAAAATTTTCCACTTTCCACTTCCAATTTTTAACTTATCGCAGCGCGTCCAACTGCTCGCGGAGCGCCGCGATCTTAGCCTCGGCATCGGCCTGCTTGGCGCGCTCGTTGGCGACGACCTTTTCGGGCGCCGACGAAACGAACCGCTCGTTCGAAAGTTTCTTCACCACCGAGGTGAGGAATCCTTCGTAATAGGCGAGGTCGTCCGTGAGTTTCTTGCGCTCGGCTTCGGCGTCGATCTTGCCGGCCATCGGCACGAAGTACTGCGTCGTCTTGACGATGAACGCCGCATCGGCCGGGTCCTTCTCCGCAACGGTTTCGATCGCCGCGAGATTGGCCATTTTTTCCAGTACGGGAGCGAACTCCGCAGGGTAGTTCTCGTCGACGATCACCTTGAGCGTCAGTGCCTCCTTCTGCGGGAGATTTTTCTGGTTGCGGACGTTGCGCACTGAGGTGATGACCTCCTTCGCCAACTCGAAACGCGCCAGCATCGCCGCATCCTCAGCCGCAGGCTCGGGCATCTGCGCTACGCAGATCGACTCGCCTTCGGCGCGGGGCGCGAGGTCCTGCCAGATCTCCTCCGTGACAAACGGCATGAAGGGGTGCAGTACGCGCATCAGGGCGTCGAAATAGCCTTTGGTCGCCTCCATCGTCGGGGCGTCGATCGGCTGTCCGTAGGCGGGTTTCACCATTTCGAGGTAAAGGCCGCTGAAGTCGTCCCAGAACAGGCGGTAAGCCTCCTTGAACGCCTCCGAAATGCGGTAGGATTTGAATTCGTCGGCGATCTGGCGCAGCGAGCGGCCCAAAGCCTGCCCGAACCACGCCACGGCCAGGCGGTTGTTCTCGCCCTGCGCGGTAGTTGCGTCGACCTGCCAGCCGTTCACGAGGCGGTAGGCGTTCCAGATTTTGTTGCCGAAATTGCGGCCCTGCTCGCACAGCGCCTCGTCGAACATCACGTCGTTGCCGGCCGACGAACTGATGAGCATCGCCATACGTACGCCGTCCGCGCCGTACTGGGCGATCAGGTCCAGCGGATCGGGTGAGTTGCCCAGCTGCTTCGACATCTTGCGGCCGATCTTGTCGCGCACGATACCCGTGAAGTAGACGTTGCCGAAGGGCTTTTCGTGGCGGTATTCGTAACCGGTTATGATCATGCGGGCCACCCAGAAGAAGATGATGTCCGGGGCCGTCACCAGGTCGTTGGTGGGGTAGTAATAATTGATCTCCTTGTTGTCCGGGAAGCGGATGCCGTCGAACACCGAGATCGGCCACAGCCACGACGAGAACCACGTGTCGAGCACGTCCTCGTCCTGTCGGAGGTCGGCCAGTTGCAGCGATGCGTCGCCTGCCTTCGCGCGGGCCTTTTCCAACGCCTCTTCGGCCGTCAGGGCCACTACGAAGCCGCCCTTCGGGAGGTAATAGGCCGGAATGCGCTGTCCCCACCACAACTGACGCGAAATGCACCAGTCCTTGATGTTCTCCATCCAGTGGCGGTAGGTGTTCTTGTATTTTTCGGGCACGAAGCGGATCGTATCTTCCATCACGGCCTTCGTCGCCGGTTCTGCCAATTCCTGCATCGAGAGGAACCACTGCATCGAGAGTTTCGGCTCGATGGCCACGCCCGTGCGTTCCGAATAACCCACGTTGTTGGTGTAGTCCTCGGTCTTTTCGAGCAGACCCGCTGCCGCGAGGTCCTTCTCGATCTGTTTGCGCACGTCGAAACGGTCCTGGCCCACGTAGAGGCCTACCTTGTCGTTGATCGTGCCGTTGTCGTTGAAGATGTCGATGGTCTCCAACCCGTATTTCTCACCCAGCATGTAGTCGTTCACGTCGTGCGCCGGGGTCACCTTCAGGGCGCCCGTTCCGAACTCAATGTCCACGTATTCGTCGCGGATCACGGGGATCGAACGGCCCACCAGCGGCACGATGACGCGGGCGTCCTTCGCCAGCCAGTCGTAGCGGGGGTCGTTGGGGTTGACGCACAACGCCGTGTCGCCCAGGATCGTCTCCGGGCGGGTCGTGGCGACGATGATCGCCTTGTCCGTCCCCTCGACCATGTAGCGCAGGTAGTAGAGCTTGCCGTGCGACTCCTTGAACACCACCTCTTCGTCCGAAAGGGCCGTCTGCGCCGCAGGGTCCCAGTTGACCATCCTCACGCCGCGGTAAATCTTGCCCTTCTCGTAAAGGTCGCAGAAGACGCGCAGGACGCTCTCCGTGCGGGCCTCGTCCATCGTGAAGCACGTGCGGTCCCAGTCGCACGAAGCGCCCAGTTTCCGCAGCTGGCTGAGGATCACGCCGCCGTATTTCTCTTTCCACTCCCAGGCGTATTCGAGGAATTTCTCCCGCGTGAGCGACGTTTTCTCGATGCCTTTTTCGCGCAGCATCGCCACGACTTTAGCCTCCGTGGCGATCGACGCATGGTCCATGCCCGGAACCCAGCAGGCGTTCTTTCCCGACATGCGGGCGCGGCGGACGAGTACGTCCTGCAGCGTGTTGTTGAGCATGTGCCCCATGTGGAGCATGCCCGTCACATTGGGGGGCGGGATGACGATCGTGTAAGGTTCACGCTGGTCGGGTTCCGAGTGGAAGATCCCCCGCTCGATCCAGAAGTCGTACCATTTGGATTCGATCTGCTGCGGTGCGTATTTGTCTGCGATTTGCATGGCGTTTCGATTTAACTTTGTTTTCAGGGATGCAAAGTTATTAACATTCTGTCAAAGATAAAATAAAATTTCTAAAAAATCGTTATCTTTGCAACATTATATATCTGTATATCCTATGAGCAAAAAAGATAAGATCGAAACCATCGAAGTAGACGACGTGAATCTCCTCCCCGAACTGCTCGATGGCAATCACCGCGTGATTCCTATCGTGACCGGCGGTGACGAGCCTGTGGAGGAGGTCGAAGTGCCCGAAATCATACCCATTCTTACGCTGCGTTCGTCGGTGCTTTTCCCCGGCGCCATCACCCCCATTACGGTGGGCCGCGACAAGAGTATCAATCTCGTGCGTGCCGTGAATGCCGAAGGCGGCATCCTGGGCGCCGTGCTGCAGCGCGAAAGCGATGTCGAAGACCCTGCGCCGGACGACATGTACAAGGTCGGAACCGCTGCGCGCATCATCAAGATTCTGGAGATGCCCAACGGCAACCTCACGGTGATTCTGAACGGCCTGGAAAAGGTCGAGATCACGGAGTACATCACCACCGAGCCGTATTTCAAGGCCCGGGTGACGGCCCTGCGCGATTCGACGCCCGACCTGAAGAGCATCGAGTTCGAGGCCCTCGTGGACTCGATCCGCGACGTGGCGCTGAACATCATCAACGTCTCGCCGTCGATGCCCAAGGAGGCGGCTTTCGCCATCAAGAACATCGACTCGAAGCGCGGCATCATCAACTTCATCTGCTCCAATATGGAGCTTACGGACGAAGACCGCCAGTCGCTGCTGGAGGCCCCCGGCCTGCTGGCCCGTGCCCGCAAGCTGCTCGAAATCCTGATCCGCGAGCAGCAGCTGGCCGAACTGAAGAACCAGATTCAGGAGCGTGTCAAGCAGGAGATCGACAAGCAGCAGCGCGACTACTACCTGCAGCAGCAGATGCGCACGATCCAGGACGAACTGGGCGACGGCGCCGATGCCGATCTGGAGAAGATGCGCGAGCAGGCGGCGAAGAAAAACTGGCCCGAGGAGGTCGGTGAAACGTTCGAGAAGGAGTTGCAGAAGGTCGAGCGGCTGAACCCCGCCGTGGCCGAATATTCGGTGCAGATGACCTACCTCCAACTGCTGCTGGAACTGCCGTGGAACGACACGACGAAAGATAACCTCGACCTGAAGTGCGCCCGCGAACAACTCGACCACGACCATTTCGGTCTGGAAGAGGTGAAGGAGCGCCTGCTGGAGCACCTGGCCGTCATCAAACTCAAGGGCGACCTCAAATCCCCGATCCTCTGCCTCTACGGCCCTCCGGGAGTGGGTAAAACTTCGCTCGGCAAGTCCGTAGCCGCTGCGTTGGGCCGCAAGTTCGGCCGTATCTCGCTGGGCGGTTTGCACGACGAGTCGGAGATTCGCGGACACCGCCGCACCTACATCGGCGCCATGCCAGGCCGGATCATCCAGACCATCAAGCGCTGCGGTTCGTCGAACCCCGTCATCATCCTCGACGAGGTGGACAAGGTGACCGTTTCGAACCACGGCGATCCGTCGAGCGCCCTTTTGGAGGTCCTCGACCCGGAGCAGAACACCACTTTCCACGACAACTACCTCGATATGGAGTACGACCTGTCGAAGGTGCTGTTCATCGCCACGGCCAACAACATCGCCAACATCGCCCCGGCGTTGCGCGACCGTATGGAGATGATCAATATCGCCGGCTACCTGCTGGAAGAGAAGATACGCATCGCTCTGGACCACCTGCTGCCCAAGCAGCGCGAGGCCCACGGCATCAAGGAGCAGGAGATGACGATGACCCCCGAGGTTGTCGAGAACGTCATCGCCTGCTATACGCGCGAAGCCGGCGTCCGCTCGCTGGACAAGAACCTGGCGAAGATCGCCCGCGCCCGCGCTAAGCAGATCGCCTTCGACGAGGCTTTCGCTCCCGAAATTTCGCTGAAGGACATCGAGAAAATCCTCGGCATGCCCAAGTTCCTCAAGGAGGAGTACGAAGTGGGCGGCATGACGGGCGTTGTGACGGGCCTTGCGTGGACGGAGGTCGGCGGCGACATCCTCTACATCGAGTCGGTGCTGACGCCCGGCAAAGGTAAGGTGAGCCTCACGGGTAACCTGGGCGACGTGATGAAGGAGTCGGCCACGATCGCGCACGAATGGACGATGGCCCACTACAAGGAGCTGGGTATCGACCCCTCGATGTTCGAGAAGAACGACATCAACATCCACGTTCCCGAGGGCGCAATCCCGAAGGACGGCCCCTCGGCCGGTATCACGATGGTCACCTCGATCGTTTCGAGCTACACGGGCCGCAAGGTCAGGGAGCGCATCGCCATGACGGGCGAGACGACCCTCCGCGGACGGGTGATGCCCGTGGGCGGCGTGAAGGAGAAAATCCTGGCCGCCAAACGTGCCGGTATCACGGAGCTGATCCTCTCGGAGGAGAACCGCAAGGACATCGCCGAGATCAAACCCGAGTATATCGCGGGTCTTACGTTCCACTACGTGAAGACTAACGAAGAGGTCTTGAAACTGGCATTGGAGTAGTTTTTTCGTGATGGCGGCGAACTCCGGCGTTTCCTTTGCCGGTTTCGGCAGTCACATACCGCGTGTATGCTCCTGCCTCGCCGGCTTCCCGAAACCCCGGATTTCATCCGCCCTGACAAAAAAAACGAGGCCGGCGGCGGTTATTTCGATAAAAAAAGGTATTTTCATACGTATGAAATGCATTGCAATCATTCCCGCCCGCTATGCGGCGACGCGTTTTCCCGCTAAACTGCTGGCCCGACTGGGCGGCAAACCCGTTATCCAGCGGGTCTACGAACAGGTTGCGGGCGTGCTGGACGACGTTGTGGTCGCCACGGACGACCAACGTATCTACGACACCGTGAAGGCTTTCGGGGGCAAGGTCGAAATGACCTCCCCGGACCATAAAAGCGGGACCGACCGTTGCTGGGAGGCTTACTGCAAACAGGGCGTCGAGTACGACGTGATTTTCAACGTGCAGGGCGACGAACCCTTTATCCAGCCTTCGCAGCTGGAGACGGTGAAACACTGCTTCGACGATGCTTCGACCGACATCGCCACCCTCGTGAAGCCCTTCTCGGAGGCCGACGGACTCGAAGCGCTGGAAAATCCCAACTCCCCGAAAGTGGTCCTCGACGCACAGTCGAGGGCCATCTATTTTTCCCGTTCGGTCATTCCCTACCTCAAAGGCGTGCCGCGCGAAGAGTGGCTCGCACGCCATACGTTCTACAAGCATATCGGTCTCTACGCTTTCCGCGCGAAGGTGATGCAGGCCGTTACGGCGCTGCCGCAGTCGGCGCTCGAAAAGGCCGAGTCGCTGGAACAGCTGCGCTGGCTGGAGAACGGCTATAAGATCGGCGTGGGTATTTCGGAGGTCGAGACCATCGGTATTGACACCCCCGGGGACCTCGAAAGGGCGGAACGCTTCCTCAATTTACAATTCACAATTCATAATTCATAATTATGGACAGTCCGATATTCATCGCAGGACCCTGCGTCATCGAATCGGCCGAACTGCTGGACGCCGTGGCCGAAAGGCTCGTGGCGATTAACCGAACCCTCGGTACGGAAATCATCTTCAAAGCCTCGTTCGACAAGGCTAATCGCACCTCGATCTCGTCGTTCCGCGGCCCGGGACTCGAAAAAGGGTTGCAGATGCTTGCGGACGTGCGGTCGAAGTGGGGGCTGCGGCTGCTCACCGACATCCACGAATCGTGGCAGGCCGCGCCTGTGGGCGAGGTCGTCGATGTGATCCAGATTCCGGCCTTCCTCTGCCGCCAGACCGATTTGCTGGTCGCCGCGGCGAAGACCGGAAAGACGGTGAACATCAAAAAGGCCCAGTTCCTTTCGGGTGCCGACATGCTCTACCCCTACGAAAAGGCCCGCGAGGCCGGAGCCGGCGAAGTCTGGCTCACCGAGCGCGGCAACTCGTTCGGCTACAACAATCTGGTCGTCGACTTCCGCAACATCCCCGACATGCTGAAAATCGCTCCTACGGTGATTATGGACTGCACCCACTCGGTGCAGCGTCCCGGCGCTGCGGGCGGCAAGACGGGCGGCAACCGCGAGTTCGTTCCCGCCATGGCGCAGGCTGCCAGGGCGTTCGGGGCCAACGGCTTCTTCTTCGAAGTCCATCCCGATCCTGACCGTGGCCTGAGCGACGCTGCCAATATGCTGCCGCTCAATGAACTGGAATCGTTAATTAAAACCCTGCTGTAAATGACCGATACTACGAAGGCACAGATTCTGGAGGTTGCCCGTAAGGCGATCCATACCGAGATGCTGACGCTCAAACGCATGGAGGACACCCTCGGCGATGCGTTCGCGACGGCTGTGGAGCTGATCCTCGAAAGCCGCGGCAAGTGTATTATCACGGGCATGGGCAAGTCGGGCCTCGTGGGGCGTAAGATCGCCGCAACGCTCGCTTCGACCGGAACCCCGAGTTTCTTCCTTCATCCCGGCGAGGCTTTCCATGGCGACCTGGGCATGATTTCCAAGGAAGACATCGTCGTTGCCCTCTCCTATTCGGGCGAGACCGACGAAATCCTTAAGATCGTTCCTTTCATCCACTCCAACGGCAACAAGATCGTCTCGATGACCGGCAATCCCGATTCGGCGCTGGCCAAGAACTCCGACGTACACCTCGATGTCGGGGTTCGCGAGGAGGCCTGTATCCTCCACCTCGCACCCACCAGTTCGACCACGGCGCAAATCGCCATGGGCGATGCGCTGGCCGTGTCGCTGATGCAGATGCGGGGTTTCACGAGCGTCGATTTTGCGCGCCTCCACCCGGGCGGCAGCCTCGGACGGCGCCTGCTGATGACCGTGGGCAACGTCATGCGCGACCACGACCTGCCCGTCGTATCGCCCGACTGTCCGGCTGCGGAGATGATTCACGCCATTTCGAAGGGCGGGCTGGGGCTGATCGTAATCTGCGACGGCGAGAGGATCGACGGCATCGTCACCGACGGCGACGTGCGCCGCGCGATGGAACGCCTGCGCGGGGAATTTTTCAACATCACGGCTGCCGACATCGCCACACGCAACCCCAAAACCATCTCCCCGAATGAGAAGCTGATCGAGGCCGAGAAGATGATGACCCGCAACAAAGTCACTTCGCTGCTCGTCACGGACGAAGGCGGCAAGCTGGCCGGCGTGATCCAGATTTACGACATCAAGCTGTAGGAATACGGCGGGAACTTAATCGAGACGTATCTATGTTTATCATTTTGCTGACTTACCAGAAGCCGCTTTCCGAAGTGGACCGATACCTCACTGAGCATCGGGCTTACCTTGCCCGGCACTATGCCGACGGTGTGTTTCTCTGTTCGGGAGGGCAGGTTCCCCGTACGGGCGGCGTGATTCTCTGCCGGGCCGAATCCCGTGAGGCGGTCGAAGCGCTGATCGCCGAAGACCCGTTCTGTGTCCACGGCATCGCCGACTACGAAGTCGTCGAATTCTCGCCTACGATGCACCTGCCCGGGTTCGGGGCGTTTCTGTAAAATAGAAAGGAGGTCCGAAGACCTCCTTTCTCATTTCCGTATGTAGTGCGGCATCTCGGCCGGTATCTCCATCGAGATTTCCACCAGCCCGCGGACTTCGCCGTCCTCCTTCCATGCCGTCTGGTAAATCATCTTGCGGACACCCTGCTTTTCGATCGTGTAGGCGTTCGTGCCGTTCGTTGCGAGCAGCCGGCGGATGATCTCGCCCGAACGTTCGCCGTGGCAGCCGAACAGGTTGCTGCCGATCAGGTCGCCGTGTTTGGCATAGGTGGCGCGGGCCTTTTCATTCATGTAGAGGATCACGCCTTCGGTGTCGCACACCGTGACGGCACAGTTGACCTCTTCGGCCCAGGGGAAGGAATTTTTCATTTATTGCTGTATTTTTACCAGTTGTTCACGGTAGGCGTTCAGGATGCGCGATTTGGAGATGAATCCCAGGTAGCGGCCCTGTTTGTCCACGACGGGCAGCATCCAGGCGCGCTTGTCCTCGAATTTCTCCATGACGCTCAGGATCGCCTCGTGTTCCAGAATCCGGTCCGGGGGCGGGATCATGTAGTCCGAGATCGGGCGTCCGTATTTCTCGTGCTTGAACATATCCTCGCGCAGGTCGTCCAACTGCACCACGCCGATCAGGCGCCCGAAGTTGTCGATCACGGGGAAGATGTTGCGGCGCGCCGTCGAGATGATGTGCACGATGTCGCCCAGGGTCATGTTCTCCTTGATGCGCAGGAAGTCGGTCTCCATCAGTTCGTCGAGTTTCAGGAAGACGAATACCGACTGGTCCTTGTCGTGGGTCAGCAGCTCGCCGTTCAGGCGCAGTTGTTTGGTGTAGATCGAATCGGGGTCGAGGTAGTAGCCCACGGCGAACGAGATGCAGGCCGTTATCATCAGCGGGATGAACAGCCCGTAGCCGTTCGAGAGTTCGGCGATGAGGAAGATCGAGGTCAACGGGGCCTTCATGACCCCCGACATGACTCCCGCCATGCCGACCAGCGTAAACGAAACGATCGACACCTCCCATCCGAAGAGCATGTTGCAGACCAGCGCCAGCGAAGCGCCCGTGAAGGCCCCGACGAACAGCGACGGGGCGAACG
>JAEZTA010000200.1 GCA_023443765.1 Bacteroidota bacterium
GCGATGCACTCGGCATTCCTCTACCACGCCATCCACGCCGGGATGGACATGGGCATCGTCAACCCCCAGATGGTCCGCGTATACAGCGAGATCGAGCCGGAACTGCTCGAACGGGTCGAGGATGTGATCCTCTGCCGCCGGGCCGATGCCGCCGAACGCCTCACGGAGTATGCCCAGCAGGTACAGCAGACGGCTCAGGCGCAGCCGCAGGCCCCCGATGCCTGGCGCGCGGGAACGCTGCCCGAGCGCATCGACTATGCGATGCTCAAAGGCGTGGCGGACTACGTGGAGCAGGACGCATTGGAGGGTTACGAGGCACTGGGAACCCCGATGGCTGTGATCGACAAACTGCTGATGCCCTCGATGGAGAAAGTCGGGACGCTGTTCGGCGAAGGCAAGATGTTCCTGCCCCAGGTGGTGAAGACCGCCCGCGTGATGAAGCGCGCGGTGGCGGCGCTGACGCCTTACATCGAGCAGGGCTCAAGCGGCGCTTCACACAACGCCGGAAAGGTGCTGATCGCCACCGTAAAGGGCGATGTGCACGACATCGGCAAGAATATCGTGGCGGTCGTAATGGCCTGCAACGGATATGAAATCAAGGATTTAGGCGTCATGGTCGAATCGGAACGAATCGTCGAGGAGGCGGTGGCGTGGGGCGCGCAGTGCATCTGCCTGAGCGGCCTGATCACTCCGTCGCTCGACGAAATGGCCCACGTCTGCGAAGAGCTGGAACGGCGCTCTCTGCGCATCCCGGTCATCATCGGCGGCGCGACGACCTCGGACCTCCACACAGCGGTGAAGATCGCCCCGGTCTATACGGGCGTCGTGGTCCACTCTCCCAACGCCAGCCGCAACAGCCAGATTCTGGCGCAGTTGCTGGGCGAGGACGGCGACCTTTACATCGACAAAGTGAAGGCCGACCAGCAGGCCATGCGCGAAGACTACGCCTGTCAACTGCGGGCCCGCGACCTGATTCCGATCGTCGAGGTCCGCAAGGCCCTCCGCGGTCGCACGCCCCACACGCCCGTCGTGCCGCTCCACCCGGGACGCATGGTCTTCCCCGACTACGACGCGGCCGATGCCGAGCCTTATATCGACTGGAATTTCTTCTTCCTGGCATGGGGCCTCAAGGGGCGTTACCCCGAAATACTGGACCATCCCGACCGGGGCGCCGAGGCGCGCAAGGTCTTTGCCGACGCGCAGGCCCTGCTGGCCCGCATCCGCGACGAGCGGTTGCTGACGTTGCAGGCCGCGGTGGGCATTTTCCCGGCACGCTCGGAGGGCGACGACATCTGGGTCACGAACTCCAAGGGAGTTGAAAAACGCCTTCCGATGCTCCGCAACCAGACGCGCGGGCAGGAGAACCGTTCGCTGGCGGATTACATCGCCCCGAAAAACGACTGGATCGGCTGCTTCGCCATGACGGCCGGCATCGGGCTGAAAGAGCTGGCCGAAAAGTTCCGCTCGGAGGGCGACGACTACTCGGCCATCATGGCCAAACTGCTGGCCGACCGCCTGACGGAAGCCTTTGCCGAAGCCGTGCATGCTTTCGTCCGCCGGGAGATGTGGGGCTACGAGACGGGCGAACCGCTGAGCCCGAAGCAAATCATCCGCGGCGAATACCGCGGCCGCCGCATGGCGTTCGGCTATCCGGCATCGCCCGACCACTCGTTAAAACGCGAGGTTTTCGACCTGCTGGCCGTCGAGCTGACGACCGGAATGCGGCTCACCGAAAACTACATGATCGACCCCGGAGAGGCGTTGTGCGGCCTCTTGTTCGCCGACGCCGACTATTTTTCGGTGGGGACGATCGACACCAAGCAACTGCTCGACTATGCCCGCCGACGCGGCATCGGGGTCGACGAGGTAAAGAAGATTATACCGAACAACGTATGAACGTAGTAGAGATCATAAACGAAGCCATCGCCTCCGGGCGCACGCGCTTCGCTTTCGAACTGCTTCCGCCGCTGAAGGGCGACGGCATGCAGAAGATTTTCGCCGCCGTCGAGCCGCTGATGGAGCTCGACCCGGCGTATGTCAACATCACCTTCCACCGCGAGGGGATCAAGGAGACCGTACGCGGGGACGGCAGCGTCGACTGGCACGTCGTGCGGCGCCGCCCGGGGACGGTCGGCATCTCGGCGGCCATCCAGCACCGCTATGGCGTGGAGGTGGTTCCGCACCTGATCTGCGGCGGACTGTCGAAGTACGACATCGAGGACACGCTGATCGACATGGACTTCCTGGGGCTGCACAACGTGCTGGCGCTGCGCGGCGACAAGTCGCAGAACGAGAAGCGTTTCATGCCCCATCCGCAGGGGCACGCCCACGCCATCGACCTCGTGCGGCAGATCGCGGCCATGAACCGCGGGGAGTTCGTCGACGGCGAGGTCGAGGAGTGCCACCACTCGAAATTCTCGATCGGCGTGGCGGGTTACCCCGAAGTGCACTACGAGGCCCGCGACATCACGTCGGACATCGCCCACCTCAAAGCCAAAATCGACGCCGGGGCGGAGTATGTCATCACGCAGATGTTCTTCGACAACCGCAAGTATTTCGACTTCGTGCGCCGCTGCCGCGAGGCGGGCATCACCGTGCCAATCATCCCCGGCATCAAGCCCATCTCGACGCTGCGCCACCTGGAAATCCTGCCCGAAACGTTCGGCGTGGAGCTGCCCGAGGAACTCGTGCGCGAAGCCCAGGCCCATCCGGACAACGTCCGCGAGGTGGGAACCGAGTGGGCCATCGCCCAGAGCCGCGAACTGATGGCGGCGGGCGTTCCCGTGCTGCACTACTACACGATGAGCCGCACGACGAACATTCAGAAAATCGTGAAAACGGTATTTTAAAACATTGAAACGTATGAATCCGGTCGAATTTCGCCGCCGTCTGCACGCGCATCCCGAGCTCTCGTTCAAGGAACACGACACGGCGACGTTCATCGAACAGCAACTGAGCGAACTGGGCATCGAACACCGCAGGATCGCCACGACGGGCGTACTGGCCCGCATCGCAGGCAGCAAAACCGCGGCGGGCGACCGCCGTGCCATCGTGCTGCGCGCCGACATCGACGCCCTGCCCATCGCGGAGCACAACGCGTTCGAATGGAGGTCGCAGAACGAGGGCGTCATGCACGCCTGCGGCCACGACATGCACGCCGCGGTGCTCTTCGGCGTACTGAAAGAGTTCGCCGCGGCGCCCGACTTCCGGGGAACGCTCTTCGGGCTGTTCCAACCGGGCGAGGAGTGCAATCCCGGCGGCGCATCGCTGGTGCTGGCCGAAAATCCCTTCGACGGCTACGACGTGCGGGCCGTGGTCGGCGAGCACGTGGAGCCGCAGCTGGAGGTCGGGACCCTCGGGTTCCGGGCCGGGAAATACATGGCAGCGAGCGACGAACTGCGCATCCGCGTCCACGGCACGGGCGGGCACGGCGCCATGCGCAAGCAGCTCAAGGACCCCGTAGCCGCGGGGGCCGAGATGGTGACGCGCCTGCTGGCGCTCAACAGCGAAGAGTGCGTCATGTCGATCGGCCGTGTGGAGGCCGGAGGAGCCACGAACATCGTTCCCGACAAGGTTTACATGGAGGGGACGCTGCGCACGTTCGACGAGCGCGAGCGCGAGATCATCCACCGCCGGTTGCAGATCATTGCATCGGACATCGACGCGCGCATGGGCGTGAAGATCGACGTGGACATCAGCCGGGGCTATCCGTGTGTGGTGAACGACGAAATGCTGGTCAAGAAAGCCGTGGCGCTGGCCCGGACTTCGGACCTCAGGGTAGAGATGCTGCCCCTGAGGACCACGGCCGAGGATTTCGGATTCTACTGCACGCAATATCCGTCGCTGTTTTACCGGCTGGGCGTGGGCGCCGAAGCCGGACGGCCCCATACGGCGACATTCGCGCCCGACGAAGGGGCCATCGACGTGGGCATCGGCTTCATGCGCCGACTGGCCCTGCAAATTTTGGAAAAATGATGAAAAAGCAAAACAAACGCTCCGATAAAGGAGCCCGGAAGACGGACCGTACCTCGATAATACTGAGTATGTTCCGGGAATTCCCCAACAATAAATTCTCGCTGAAGCACCTGGCTTCGGCATCCGGCGGCGCCACGAAAGAGGGTCGCCGCGAAACGTTCGAAATCCTCGGGCGCCTCTTCGAAGAAGGGGTCGTCGAGGAATGCGCGCGCGAAAAATACCGCCTGATGCAGACCCATCTGCCCCACTACGAAGGCGTGGCCGACATGGCCCCTTCGGGTTCGGTCTATGTGAAGGTCGAAGGGCAGGAAAACGACATCTTCGTCAACCAGCGCAACGCGGCGAACGCCCTGAACGGCGACCGTGTGGAGGTCGTGGTGATGCACCGCGGCCGCAACGGCCAGCTGGAGGGCGAGATCACACGGATCGTCGAACGCAACCGCAAGCCCTATGTAGGCGTAGCGGAGGTCGGGGCGCACCAGATTTTCGTGCGGGCCGACTCGCGGCGCATGCCGATGGACATCTACCTGTCGAAGCGCACCTATCCCGACGTGAAGGACGGCGAAAAGGTGGTCGTACGCATCGCCGACTGGCTCCCGGGGAGCAAAAGCCCCGTGGGCGAACTGGTCGAGCGGCTGGGTATGGCGGGCAACAACGACACGGAGATGCACTCGATCCTCGCCGAATACGAACTTCCGTACCATTTCGAGCCGGAAATCGAGAGCGCAGCCGAAAGCATCGACGCCCGCGTCACGGCTAAAGAGATCGCCGAACGGCGCGACTTCCGCAGCGTCACGACCTTCACGGTCGACCCGGCGGATGCCAAGGACTTCGACGACGCGCTGTCGGTGCGCCGGATCAAGGACGGCGTCTGGGAGATCGGCGTACACATCGCCGACGTGACCCATTACGTACGCCCCCACTCGGTGATCGACGACGAGGCCGTGGAGCGCGGCACGTCGGTCTACCTCGTGGACCGCACCGTCCCGATGCTCCCCGAGCGGCTCTCGAACGAGTTGTGCTCGCTGCGCCCCAACGAAACGAGCCTCTGCTTCTCGGCGGTGTTCACGCTCAACGAGAACCTCGACATCCTCGAAGAGTGGTTCGGCCGCACGGTGATCCACTCCGACCGTCGTTTCACCTACGCCGAGGCGCAGGAGATCATCGAGACGGGCCGCGGCGACTATGCCGAAGAGGTATTGACGCTCAACCGGCTGGCGCAGGCGCTGCGCAAGGAGCGCTTCAAGAACGGCGCGATCTCGTTCGACCGCGAAGAGGTAAAATTCAAGCTCGACGAGAACGGAAAGCCGCTGGGCGTCTATTTCAAGGAGCAGAAGGAGTCGAACCAGATGATCGAGGAATTCATGCTGCTGGCCAACCGCCGCGTGGCGGAGTTCTGCGGCAAGCGACGGACCGAAAGCGGCCGCACGACGGCGCGCACGATGGTCTACCGCGTGCACGACACCCCCAGCGAAGAGAAGCTCGACCGCTTCCGGCAGTTCATCCTCCGCTTCGGGCACATCTTCAAAGCCACAAAGGGCCGCGCCATCGCCAAGGAACTGAACAAGCTCTTTG
>JAEZTA010000089.1 GCA_023443765.1 Bacteroidota bacterium
GTCCCGGGGTACATATTTACACTGTTTTCCACCCGACGAATCCGTCCGAGCGGCGGAACGAAAACTCCGCTTTCTGGAACTCCGCAACGGCTCCCGTAGTCATCGGCGACGATGTATGGATCGGCGGGCGGAGTGTGATCCTGCCCGGAGTGACCATCGGCAACGGCACTACGATCGGCGCCGGGAGCGTGGTCACGCATTCAATCCCCGCCAATGTCGTGGCGGTCGGCAATCCCTGCCGGGTCATCCGGCATTTGTAACCGGATCAGAGTTTAACCTGGATATATGGCGCTCCGCTGTGGCGGGCTGCCTCGATGCCGATGGGCGAATCCTCGAAGATTAGCGTTTCGCCGGGGGTGCAGCCTTCGCGGCGCATGGCTTCCAGAAAGCAATCCGGGGCCGGCTTGGGGCGCTCCACGTCGGTACCCGAAAGGATGCCATCCACGCCGTCTGCGATTCCCAGATGGTTCATCACATTGTCGATATTGGCCCGGCTGCCCGTCGAGACCACCCACACGCGGCCGCCCTCGGTACGGAACTGCCGGCAGAACTGCCACAGGGGTTCGTTGAGCCGCACAGTGTCGAAGAACGTGGGGTAGAGGGCTATTTTGCGCAGCCGCAGCCGCTCGCGCTCGGCGGGGTCGGCGATTCCGATGCGTGTGAGGAACTCGTTGCACCGCATCCCGAAATAGTTGGCGGCATACTCCTCTTCGGTGAGCGCATAACCCGCTTCGCTCAGGGCGGCGACATAGGCCAGCGTGTTGGCGCGCCGGGTGTCGGCCAGCGTGCCGTCGAAGTCGAGCAGGAGAAGGCGGATTTGCATGAGGGATTACTTTTTAGCCGCCAGTTCGTAACTGCGGGCGATCAGCGGGGCGATCTCCCCGAAGGGCACCGTGCCGTCCAGCCGTACGGTGAGCCAGTTGCGCTTGTTCATGTGGTAACCCGGGAAATAGCGTTCGAAATCGAGCCGCTGCGCCATGGTCTCGGCATCGGCCCGGATGTCGAGAATCTCCATCCGTTCCTCCTCCGAAAAACCCAGTTTGTCCCCTCGCACCGTCAGCAATGCCGCATACCATTTGGCGTTGTCCTGCCTGCGGAAGACGGCGTTGTCCGGAAATTTCTCCCAGAGAAATTCCGGTTCGTCGCCCCACGTGGCGCGGATGTGGCGGATTACCTGGTGGGTATTCTCGCAGCGGAAAATCTCTTCGTGTGCGAAGCCGAAATCCTCTATCCAATTGTTTTCCATGCTCGTTGGTTTTTAGTCAAAGGACTGCATACCGGTCTGGGCAATGCGCATCATGCGTTGGTATTCGGTGGGGGTCAGTTCCATGAAGAAGTAATGGATCGGATCGACGCGCATGCCGTCCAGCCGCACCTCGTAGTGGAGGTGGGGGGCCAGCGAGAGGCCCGTGTCGCCCGAGAGGGCGATGATGTCGCCGCGCCGCACGGTCTGGCCCTTGCTGACGTTGATCTTCGAAAGGTGGCTGTACGAAGTTTCGTAGCCGTTGCCGTGGTCGATCACCACGGTCTGTCCCTGCGTTGCGTTGCGCTGTCCCACGTCGCGCACCACGCCGTCGGCCGTGGCGAAGACGCGCGACCCCTCGGGGATGGTGTAGTCCACCCCCTGGTGCGATTGCAGCGTCTTGTAGAAGGGGTGGATACGCATGCCGTAGGAGGCCGTGAGCAGCGTCAGCTGCTTGTTGATCACCGGCTGGATCGAGGGGATGTTGTCGCACTTGCGGCCTGCCGTGTCAATGCGCGCCTGCAATTCGAGGTACGAAGCATTGAGCGCTTCGAGCCGCTGTTCCATATCGTTTACGCCTTCGCGCAGTTCGCGTTTGAGCTGGCGCGTCGAGCGGCCCACGATCTTTTCGTAGGTCGAACTCTGCCGCCGTTCGTGCTCCGTGTCGAAGTCGTAGGGTTCCGACTCGAAGAGGATGCGGAAAACGTTGCGGTCGCGCTCCGAGAGGTTGCCGAGGACCGTTTGCAGCGAGTCGTAGCGTTCGGACAACGCTTTGTATTCGCGGCGCAGGCGGTCGGTCGAGTGCTTCATCTGGTATTCGAACGGCGTGTCGAAGAAGATCGAGAAGCCCACGTAGTAGAGCACCGCCATGCCCAGCCACACGAAGAGGTGGACCGTAGCGCGGATGATCCGCTGCTTGCGCCGCTTGCGCCTGCGCAGACGCTCTAAATCCTTTTTACCTGCCATGTCAGAGCTTTTCGAAATTGGTTTCGCGGATGTTCTCCATCAGGCGTCCGTACTCCTCGGGGCTCATGTCGCGGTTGAAATAGTTGATCGGGTTGACGGGCACGCCCTTGTGGATCACCTCGTAATGGAGGTGGGGACCCGTCGAACGCCCCGTGTTGCCCGTCCGGGCGATGATCTGGCCGCGCGTGACGCGCTCGCCGGGTTTCACGAGCACCTCGTTCAGGTGGGCGTAGCGCGTCTTGTAACCGAATTCGTGGTTGAGCAGCACCTGCTTGCCGTAGCCGCCGTTGAAGCCGCTGGCCGAGGCTGTTTCGACCACGGCGTCGCCCGTGGCGTAGACCGGAGTGCCGCGGTCGCAGCCGAAGTCGATGCCCGTGTGGGGGCGGATGTAGCCCAGCACGGGGTGCATGCGGCGCGCGCTGAAGGCGCCGATGTGGTTGTTGTGCAGCGCCGAGCGGTCGATGGGCCAGATGGCCGGGACGGCTGCCGAGAGCTGCTCCTTGTTCTTCGAGAACTGCTGCAATTCGTCGAACGACACCGATTCGAGGTAGATCGTCCGGGCCAGCGCGTCCAGCTGCCGCCATGTCCCGACCATCAGCGGGGCGTAGTCGTCGTCGGCGAGCGGGGCGTATTTCGAATCGGGGTAGGGTTGCCACACGCCCGGGATCGAGAGCGTGTCGGTCGAGAAGAGCGAGCGGTAGACGTAGTTGTCGCGGTGGCGTATTTCGTCGACGCGCTGCTGGGCGGTGCGGATGCGGTCCTGAAGAATGCGGTATTTGATCACCGTCTCGCGGTTGTCGTGCAGGATGCGGTACATCTTGGGCGTGTAGAAGAAGTAGGAGAAGAGGACGTTGGCGATCGACACGAGGATGAATCCGATCAGGATCTTGCGGATCAGGCGGTAGGTGCGGAGCCGGAACGGGGCCGTCATCACGCCGTGCGTGAGAACCTGCGCCTCGTGTGTCAGCTCCTCTGCGCCTGTCCGAAGCGTTTCGGTTCCGAATCTGTGTCCTTTTTCGCCCATCGCGGAAAAATCTCCTTTAATAGGATGCAAATTTAGTTTAAAATGTGTAATTTTGCAACCCGAAATCAAGAACGTGAAAATAGGATAAATCAATATATCATGGAGTCAAATAAAATTCGTCAGGCCTTTCTCGACTTCTTCGAGTCGAAAGGGCATGCTATCGTGCCTTCGGCCCCGATGGTCGTCAAGGGCGACCCCACGCTGATGTTCACCAACGCGGGCATGAACCAGTTCAAGGACATCTTCCTGGGCAACGCCCCCCGCAAGTATCCGCGTGCGGCCGATACGCAGAAATGCCTGCGTGTTTCGGGCAAGCACAACGACCTGGAGGAGGTCGGCCACGACACTTACCACCATACGATGTTCGAGATGCTGGGCAACTGGTCCTACGGCGATTACTTCAAGAAGGAGGCGATCGAGTGGGCCTGGGAACTGCTCCACGGCGTCTACGGACTGCCCGCCGAGCGGATGTACGCCACGGTGTTCGAAGGTTCGGAGGAGGACGGCGTGCCGTTCGATCAGGAGGCTTACGACTACTGGCTCCGGTACCTGCCCGCGGACCATATCATCCGCGGCAACAAGCACGATAATTTCTGGGAGATGGGCGAGACGGGACCCTGCGGACCCTGCTCGGAAATCCACTTCGACCTGCGCGACGAGGCGGAGATCGCCGCCAAACCGGGCCGCGAGATGGTCAACGCGAGCCATCCGCAGGTGATCGAGATCTGGAACCTCGTCTTCATGCAGTTCAACCGCAAGGCAAACGGCTCGCTGGAGGAACTCCCCGCGCGCAACGTCGACACGGGCATGGGCTTCGAGCGCCTCTGCATGATCCTCCAGGGCAAGAAGTCGAACTACGACACCGACGTTTTCCAGCCCACGATCGGCCGCATCGCGGAGATGTCGGGCAAGAAATACGGCGAGGACCGGAAGGCCGACGTGGCCATGCGCGTGATCGCCGACCACCTGCGCGCCATCGCCTTCTCGATCGCCGACGGCCAGCTGCCGTCGAACGTCAAGGCGGGCTATGTCATCCGCCGCATCCTGCGCCGCGCCGTGCGCTACGGCTACACCTACCTCGGCTTCACCGAGCCGACGCTCTGCCGCCTGGTTCCCGGACTGGTCGGGCAGATGGGCGGCCAGTTCCCCGAGCTGAAGGCCCAGCAGGGACTGATCGAAAAAGTGATCGAGGAGGAGGAGTCCTCGTTCCTGCGCACGCTCGCCACGGGCATCAACCTGCTGGACGGCGTGATCTCCAGAACCAAAGGCGAAGGCAAGGAGCTTATTTCGGGCAAGGACGCCTTCGAACTCTACGATACGTTCGGTTTCCCGATCGACCTCACGGAGCTGATCGCCCGCGAACAGGGCGTCGGCGTGGACCTCGCCGCCTTCGAGAAGGAGTTGCAGGCCCAGAAGGAGCGTTCGCGCAACGCCGCCGCCGTCGACACCGACGACTGGGTGGAGCTGTTCCCCATCCGCGAGAGCGTCTTCACGGGCTACGACACGCTGACCGAGAAGGTCCGCATCGCACGCTACCGCCGCGTCACGTCGAAGGGCAAGACATCGTACCAGCTGGTTTTCGACCGCACGCCGTTCTACGGCAACTCGGGCGGCCAGGTCGGTGACATCGGTATGATCGAGAGTGCCAACGAGCGCATTCCGGTCGTGGCCACCGAGAAGGAGAACGGCCTGATCATCCATATCGTGAACCAGCTCCCGGAGAACCCCGCGGCCGAATTTACGGCCCGGGTGGACCCCGAAAAGCGGCAGGCCGCAGCCAACAACCACACCGCCACGCACCTCATGCACGAGGCGCTGCGCAAGGTGCTCGGCGCGCATGTCGAGCAGAAGGGTTCGCTGGTGACGCCCGAAATCCTGCGTTTCGACTTCTCGCATTTCCAGAAGGTGACGCCCGAGGAGCTGCGCAAGGTGGAGCAACTCGTCAACCGGGCCATCCGCGCCAACTATCCGCTCGTGGAGAACCGCGAGGCTACGAAGGAGGAGGCCGAGAAGTGCGGTGCGATGATGCTCTTCGGCGAGAAATACGGCGACAAGGTCCGCATGGTCCGCTTCGGGTCGTCGGTCGAACTGTGCGGCGGTACGCACACCGGCGCCACGGGCAATATCGGTTTCTTCAAGATTCTCTCGGAGAGCGCCATTTCGGCCGGCGTGCGCCGTATCGAGGCTGTCACGGGCGAGCAGGCCGAGAAGGTGCTCTATGCCGCCGAGGACACGATGCGCAACATCGCCGAATACCTCAATAACCCGCAGGTCGTGCAGGCCGTGAAGAAGATGCTCGAAAGCAACGAGACCCTCTCGAAGGAGGTCGAGTCGATGCGCCGCGAGCAGGTGGCCCAGTGGGCCGACAAGATCGCCGCATCGACGCCCGAGCGTCACGGCATGCAGCTTTTCGCCACGCAGACCGACCGCCGTCCCGACTTCGTGAAGGACCTGGCCTACAACCTGCGCCAGCGTTCGCCCAGGCTGGTTTTCGTCGTGGGTTCCGTCTGGGACGGGAAGCCGACGCTGACGGTGATGCTGGGCGACGAGATCACGGCCTGCGGCGTGAATGCCGGAGCCGTCGTGCGCGAGGCCGCGAAGCTGATGCAGGGCGGCGGAGGCGGACAGGCCTTCTTCGCGACGGCCGGCGGCAAGAATCCCGACGGTTTGCAGGCCGCCATTGACAAGGCTGTGGAGTTGATTTGCAATCAGCTCAATTAAAAATGAAAAATTAAGAATTAAAAATTCTGTATTTTCAGTCGCACTCTGGTCGACATCCCGGTCGTAGTTCCTGCTGAAGTTTGGGGCAAAACCCCGGGTGAAACTTTGGTTGAAATCTTGGTCGCGACGCGATTAAGCCCCCGCCAAGGCGGGGGTTGGGGGTGGGTCCAATTTGTAAACGCGGCGGTACGCCGCGACAACGGCGACCGAGAGCAATATTGACGAATAATAAAACAAGATACATTTATGAGCAACAACAAGGTATTACTTATGATTCTCGACGGCTGGGGAAACGGCCGTCGCGATAAGGCGGACGTCATTTCGACCGTGCATCCCGAATACATTTCGGCCATGACCGAAAAATACCCCCATGCCGAACTGCGCACCGACGGCGAGAACGTCGGCCTGCCCGACGGACAGATGGGCAACTCGGAGGTGGGACACCTCAATATCGGCGCCGGCCGCGTCGTTTATCAGGACCTCGTGAAGATCAACCGCGCCTGCCGCGACAACTCGATCATGCAGAACCCGGAGGTGAAAGCCGCGTTCGAATACGCCAAGAAAAACG
>JAEZTA010000111.1 GCA_023443765.1 Bacteroidota bacterium
GGGTAGAGACCCAGGTACTCGCGGATTCGGTCGAAGACGACCACCGTGTCGTTGATGGCATAGCCGATGATCGTCAGGATCGCGGCGATGAACGCCTGGTTGACCTCCAGGTTGAAGGGCAGCAGACCGTTGAACATCGAGAAGATACCGATGATCAGCAGGGCGTTGAACGCCAGAGCTGCGGTAGCACCCGTAGCCCACTGCCAGCGCTTGAAGCGGAAGGTGATGTAGAGACCGATGGCGATGAGCGAGAAGAGCACCGAGTAGATGGCGTTCCAGGTCATGTCCTTGGCAATCGAGGGACCGATCTTGTCGGCAGTCAGGATACCGTTTTCGTCGGTCTGGGTATTGCGGAACTGCTCGAAGGTGATGTCGTACGAGTAGAGTGGCTTCAGGGCGTTGTAGATGATCTGCTCGACCTCGGCGGTAGCCTCGTCCGACGTATCGTCGTAACGGTACTGCGTCACGATACGCATCTGGTTCTCCTTACCGTACTGCTTTACCTCGGAGCTGATCGACGAAACGTCGGCGCCGGCAACTTCCGAGAAGGCTTTCTCCACGTTCGAACGCACGTCCTCAGCCGAAACGGCCTTGTCGAAGCGGACTACGTAAGCACGTCCGCCGGTGAACTCGGCGCCGAGGTTCAGGCCACGGGCGAAGAACGAAACGCACGACACGACCATCAGGGCGACGGCAATGTAGTAAGCGACCTTGCGGACCTTGATGAAGTCGAAACGGGTGTTGTTCAGGAAATTCTCCGACCACTTGCGCGAGAAGGAGATATGGCCCCATTTGCCGACGATCCACTCGATCAAAAGGCGCGTAATGAAGATGGCGCTGAAGAACGAAGTGATGATACCGATGATCAGCGTCGTAGCGAAGCCCTGAACCGGACCGTTACCGAAGATGAACAGCACGACACCCGTGATGATGGTCGTCAGGTTACCGTCGATAATCGCCGAGTAGGCTTTCGAGAAACCGTCGCTGATAGCCAGCGAAAGACCCTTGCCGCCGCGGAGCTCCTCCTTGATACGTTCGTAGATAATCACGTTCGCATCGACGGCCATACCCATCGTCAGCACGATACCCGCGATACCCGGAAGGGTCAGCACGGCGCCGAACGAGACGAGCACACCCATCAGCAGGAAGACGTTGGTGAGCAGCGCGAGGTCGGACATCCAACCCGCCGTCTTGTAGAACAGGCCCATGTACAACAGCACGAGGATGAAGGCCAGCACGAACGAAAGCATACCGGCATTGATCGACTCCTGACCCAGCGAAGGACCTACAACCGTATCCTGAATGATCTTGGCAGGAGCGGGAACCTTACCCGAGTTGAGCACGTTGGCAAGGTCCTTGGCCTCCTGGATGGTGAAGTCACCGGTGATCTGCGACTGGCCCTTGTCGATCTTGGAGTTGACGCGGGGAGCCGAGTATACGTAACCGTCGAGAACGATGGCAATGCACTTGCCGATGTTCTCGCCCGTCATGCGCGACCACTCCGAGGTACCCTCGGCATTCATGGTCATCGAAACTTCGGCCGTAGCACCACGCTGGGCGTACTGCTCGATAGCCTCCGTAACGACCGAACCGTCGAGCGGAGCCTTGCCGTCGGGCGTCGAAACCTTGATGGCATAGAGGTAGAAGCGGCCGTCGATCTTGTCGTCGCCCTTGACGCCCCACTTGAACATAACGTCGGCGGGGAACAGCTCGCGGACTGCGGGCTGGGCGAGGAACTCGTTGACAGCGGCCATGTCAGCCTTATATGCAGCACCGATGGCGGCACCGCCTGCATAACGCGGATTGAGGACTGCAAAGAGCGGGTTCACTGCGCGGTCGAAGTTGCCTTCCTGCACGGCAGTTTCGGCCGTAGCGGTCGAATCGGCACCGCCGACCTCGGCGATCAGGCCAGAGGCCTCGGCAGCGGGCGTTTCAGCAGCAACGGCAGCCTCGGCCACGGTGGTCTCGGGTTCGGTTGCGGCGGGAGCCTGCGCCAGTTCGGCCTTGATGAGCTTATCGGCTGCGTTCAGGGCGGGGAAAATCTCGTTGGCGTCGTAGGTCGTCCAGAACTCCAGCGATGCGGTTCCCTGCAGCAGGTCGCGGACACGCTGCGGCTCCTTCACGCCCGGAAGCTCGACCAGAATGCGGTGCGAGTTCGGGAGGCGCATGATGTTGGGCTGCGTAACGCCGAAGTGGTCGATACGGCTGCGCAGTACGTTGAACGACGCGCCGATAGCGGCCTCGGTCTCCTTCTTGAGGATCTTCTCGACATCGGCATCCGAGCTTTCGAGCGTAATGTCCTTACGGTCCGGGCTTACGAAAAGCTCGGCGATGGGACGGCCGTTCGAAAGGCGCGAATAGGCCTTCACGAAATCGGATACATAGTCCGTCGAAGAGCCCTGTTTCATTGCCTCGTTGGCCACGCCGATCGCCTCGATGAAGGCGGGATCGTTCTGGCTGTCGCCGGCCAAAGCCTTCACGACATCCTCGACCTGCACCTCCAGCATGACGTTCATACCGCCCTTGAGGTCCAGACCCAGGTTCAGCTCCTTCTCCTTACACTCCTTGTAGGTGAACTTGCGGAAACCCAGGTTGTAAACCGGCAGGTTCTGCACCGAATCGAGGAAATGCTGCTCCGCATCGGCCCGCTGGTCGATGGGGAACTGCGCGGCATAAGCAGCCGCTTTCTTCTCTACGCCACGCGTCTTGAACGTAAACGAGAGCTGATAAACACATGCGAGAGCCAGCAGGACCGCAATGAGTTTAATGAAACCTTTACTTTGCATTTGAGTGAAAAAAATTTGTTATTATTTGTTGTAATTGTTGTCATTACGCACAATAGCATGCAAAGATAGAAAAAAAGAATTAAATAATGCGGCCCGGAAGGCAGGAAAATGCCATTTATCTGTTAATTCACGCCATACGGCTCCCCTCCGGGTCGCATCGGGGCCTCCGAAGGCGCCGATCGTGCAGGCAATTCCCCTGAATTTCGCGATTTTCGACCCTCGGAAAGGGAAAATGACGGCAACCGACAAAAAATCCGTATTTTTGAGGCCGCATGATAAAATACACGGAATACAAGTACCACATTGCGGCGCTGTTCACGGTGACGGTGTGGGGTGCGACGTTCGTTTCGACGAAGGTCCTCATCGCCAATTCGCTGACCCCGGCGGAGATCTTCTTCCTGCGTTTCGCCATGGCCTACGTCTGCATCTGGCCCTTCGCCCGCGGACGCATGTGGGCTGCGAACCTGCGCGACGAACTGCTGCTGGCAGCCGCGGGACTGAGCGGCGGATCGCTCTACTTCCTGACCGAAAACATCGCCCTGGAGTATGCCCCGGCCTCGAACGTTTCGCTGATCGTCTGCACGGCCCCGGTGTGGACTGCCGTGCTGCTGAGCCTGTTGTACCGCAGTGAACGGATGACGCGGCGGCAGATCGCGGGGTCGGCACTGGCTTTTGCGGGTATGGTACTCGTGGTGCTCAACGGACACTTCGTGTTGCGCCTCTCGCCGCGGGGCGACCTGCTGGCGCTCTCAGCGGCATTGCTTTGGATGGTTTATTCACTGGTTATCAAACGCATCGACGGCCGCTACCCCGCTATTTTCATCACCCGGAAAGTCTTTTTCTACGGGCTCCTGACCATCCTCCCGGTCTTTGCGTTCCGCCCCTTCGACGTGAGTTGGGAGGTACTCTCGCGCCCCCTCGTCTGGGGCAACCTGCTCTTTCTGGGCGTCGTCGCTTCGATGCTCTGTTATGTGCTCTGGAACGCCGCGATGCACAAACTGGGAGCCGTGCGCACGACCAACTACATCTACATTAATCCGCTGGTAACGATCGTCGTAGCGGCACTTTGCATCGGCGAGCGGATCACCCTCGCGGCGCTGGCCGGCGCGGCGCTGATTCTCTACGGAATGTGGCGGGCGGAAAAGAGTTGAAACGGCGAAAGATTCCGACTTGATGCCGCAGCCGTGAAACGACGAACCGGCTAAAAGCGTGAGCGAAGGGGACGGGGCGCATGCGTCCCCGCGAATAGTCGCCCGAAGCCAGCGTTAGACGGTTCGTTGCAGGCGGAGGTATCCGTCGGGGAGTTTTTGGTACTTTTTGCGGCCAAAAAGTACATAAGAACTCCGCGGCAAAGACGCGATTCCATCCATCCCACAAAGCTGGAAAATCAATGCACCATCTTCAACCCCACGATCCCGATAAAGACCAGCGACAGGAAAAACATCCGCCAGAAGGTTACGGCGTCGTGGAAAAAGACGATGCCGAGGATCACGGTTCCCACGCCGCCAATGCCCGTCCAGATCATGTAGGCCGTGCCCATCGGGATCGTCTTCTGGGCGATGTAGAGCAGCCAGCCGCTCACACCCATCGAAACGACCGATACGGCCAGAAAGAGAAAGTGGTAACGGGGATTGAGGCCCGCCAATTTGAAGCCGAGGGGCCACCCCATTTCGAAAAGACCCGCGAAAATCAGATAAATCCAAGCCATCGGAACGATTTTTTGAGGACGAATATAGTGATTTTTAGCTCCCCGGCAAAAAAAGAGCGCGGCACCGTTTCCGGAACCGCGCTCTTCGCGTTATGATTGGCGGGGTTTTGCCCCGGAGGTTTTACTTAACCTCTTCGAACTCTACGTCCTCGGGCTGGCCGTCGTTGGCGCCGCCCTGCTGACCGGCATTACCCTGCGTTTGGCCTGCGTCGGCTCCGGGCTGTGCACCCTGCTGAGCCTGCTGCTGAGCGTAGATGTCCTGCGATGCAGCCTGCCATGCGGCATTCAGTTCAGCCATTGCGGTGTCGATGGCGGCTACGTCGGCGTTCTTGTGCGCCTCCTTCAGCTTGGCCAGCGCACCCTCAATGGCAGCTTTCTTGTCGGCGGGCAGTTTCTCGCCGTACTCCTTGAGCTGCTTTTCGGTGGTGAAGATGTTCGAGTCGGCTGCGTTGACCTTGTCGATACGCTCCTTCTCGGCCCTGTCCTTCTCCTCGTTGGCCTTGGCTTCGTCGCGCATGCGCTGAATCTCCTGCTCGGTAAGGCCCGAAGATGCCTCGATGCGGATCTTCTGCTCCTTGCCCGTGCCCTTGTCCTTGGCCGAAACGTTCAGGATGCCGTTGGCGTCGATGTCGAACGTAACCTCGATCTGCGGCACGCCACGCGGTGCGGACGGAATGCCGTCGAGGTGGAAGCGGCCGATCGACTTGTTGTCGCGGGCCAGCGGACGCTCGCCCTGGCAGACGTTGATCTCCACCGAAGGCTGGTTGTCGGCAGCCGT
>JAEZTA010000134.1 GCA_023443765.1 Bacteroidota bacterium
TACACGGAGTACATCCCGGAGGAGGGCATGCAGGATTTCGAACTGCTCACCACGGGCAAATACGGCGGCATCGGGTCGCTCATCCGCCAGAAAGACGACTACGTCCGCATCGCGCAGCCCTATCAGGGTTCGCCTGCCGACAAAGCCGGACTGAAAATCGGCGATAAGATTCTCGCCATCGACGGCAAGGAGGCCAAAGGTTTCACCACCGAGCAGGTCTCCTCGCGCCTCAAAGGTGAGCCGGGCAGCAAGGTCAAAGTGACCGTCGAGCACCTCGACGGCACGCAGCAGACCGCAACGATCCGCCGCGAGCGGATCGCCATCCCGGGCGTCCCTTACGTCGGATGGGCTGCCGACGGCATCGGCTACATCCGCCACGGGGACTTCACCGAAGGGTGTTACGAAGAGATGCGCCGGGCCATCGAACAACTGCGCGCCGAGGGTGAACTGAAAGGCCTCGTGCTCGACTACCGCTCCAACGGCGGCGGCATCATGCAGGAGGCGATCAAGATACTGGGGATGTTCGTCCCCAAGGGCACTGAAGTGGTCAGCACCAAGGGGCGTTCGGAGGATTCGAAGCAGGTGTTCCGCACCGACTCGGAGCCGATCCTTCCCGACTTGCCGCTGGCCGTGCTGATCAACGGCAATTCGGCTTCGGCAGCCGAGATCGTCGCCGGAGCCTTGCAGGACCTCGACCGCGCCGTGCTGATCGGCCAGCGGAGTTTCGGCAAGGGACTCGTGCAGTCGACCCGCCCGCTGGGCTACAACACCATGCTGAAACTCACCACGGCCAAATACTACATCCCTTCGGGCCGCTGCATCCAGGCCATCGACTACTCCCATTCGCAGGAGGGTTCGGTGCGAACCGTGCCCGACTCGCTGATCACGGAGTTCACGACCCGCGCGGGCCGCAAGGTCTACGACGGCGGCGGCGTGATGCCCGACATCGCGACCTCCCCGGAGTACATTTCACGCTTCGCCATGACGCTCTATGCGCTGGGATTCATCGAGGATTTCGGCGACGAATACACGCGCCGCAATCCCAACCAGCAGATCGACATTCGCACCTTCTCGATCACGGACAAGGACTACGCCGACTTTGCGGAGTTCATGAAAGGCAAGAAGGTTCCCTACGAATCGGACACCCGGCGGGCGCTCAAGGCGCTGAAAAAAGCCGCCGAGGACGACCGCTTCGCCGAACTGAAAGACAAGTTCGAGCAGGTGGAGGCCGAGTTGAAGGACGACACGCAGACCAACCTCGAAACCTACCGCACACAGGTCATCGAGACCATCAACAACGACATCGTCATGCGTCACGGCTACCAGGCCGGGGTCATCGAACACTCGCTGCCGGGCGACAAGGAGGTGAAACAGGCCGTCGGGGTGCTCAGCAATCCCGCAGAGTACGTCCGCATCACCCGCGAACAGGACACCAAACGCAAATAAGACCATGAAGCTCCGTTCCGAATTCTTCTCGTTCCGCAACCGGGTGGTGGTGATCGTCGTCGGGGTATCGCTCGGCGCCGTATCGTTGCTCTACACCAACAACATGGCCAAGCGGCTGAGGGAGAAGGAGCAGCACGACGTGGCCCTGTGGGCCCACGCCATGGAGCGTGTCACGCGCGACGTACTGGGCGGCACGATCCAGGACCCGTTCGTAGCCGACATCATGTCCAACGGCAACAACATCCCGTTCATCATCACCAACGAGAACCTGGAGGTCATCAACTCGCACCTCATTCCCGAGAAGATCATCAACCACCCCGGGCGGCTGCGGAAGCAGATCGACAAATTCTCGGTGGAAAACCCGCCGATCCCCGTGAAATTCTTCTGGTCGTCGCAGCACTACCACATCATCTTCTACGGCAAGTCGGCGCTGCTCAAGTCGCTCTACTACTTCCCATACGTGCAAATCCTCGTCATCACAGCCTTCATCGCACTGGGATTCATTGCTTTCCGCTCGTCGAAACACGACGAGCAGAACCGCGTCTGGATCGGGCTGGCCAAGGAGACCGCCCACCAGCTGGGAACCCCGACCTCGTCGTTGCTGGGCTGGATCGAATACCTGCGGACGCAGAATGTGGACCAGACCGCCGTCGAGGAGATGAACAAGGACCTCACCCACCTGATGAAGATCGTGGACCGTTTCTCGAAAATCGGCTCCGAAACGCCCCTCACCCCGGCGAACATCAACGAGGTGGTGGGCGAATCGGTCATGTATTTCCGCAAGCGCATCCCCCGCAACGTGACGCTCGACTACAACGGATTGGCCATCGCCCCTGTGCAGGCCAACATCAACATCGCCCTGTTCGAATGGGTCGTGGAGAACCTGATGAAGAACTCGCTCGACGCCCTGCAGGGCCACGGAGCGCTCGACGTACGGATTTCGTCGGACGACAAGGATGTGATGATCGACGTGAAGGACACCGGCAAGGGCATTCCCAAGAGTAACTGGAAACGCATCTTCGAGCCGGGATTCACGACCAAAACCCGCGGCTGGGGCCTCGGACTGTCGCTCTCGCGCCGCATCGTCGAGGAGTACCACCAGGGTAAAATCGCCGTCATCGACTCCGAAATCGGCAAGGGAACCACCATCCGCATCACCCTCAAACGCGTCTTCGCCTGATGACCGACTCGTTGGCACATATCGCAGTGCCCCGGGCCGATTCCGCAGCCGCAAGGCCGGGACCGACCGTCCGCACGGGTTATGGCCTCGGCCTGGAGACCATCCGGACCGGAACCGAGGCGGTCCAAACCATCCCGGAACCGGTCCAGGCCGCCGATTCGGCCGGATTCGCACCGGCGGATTCGACCTTCACCGATGCCGCTCCTGCGGATAGCCTCGCCGCGCTCTTTCCTTTAGCATCCGCGGGCCCGGCGACCCCTTCCGTCTGGCGCGACACGACCTCCACGGCGGTTTTCGGAGTACAGTCCGTCGTCGCCGAGCCGACCCGGATTCCGCTCGCACCCCCGCCGTCGCTCACCGACAATGCCGGTTTTCAGGGCTTCGTCCTGCTGCTGGCAGTAACCTATGCCATGCTGCTCTACCGCAACCTCGGTGACGTGCGGACCCTGCTGGGCCGCATCTCACGCGACACAGCCTCGGGAGAACGCCTCTCGGAAGACCCCGGCGGCAGCGGTTACTCGCGGTTCCTGCACATCGCGACGACAATCGGGCTGCTTTTCATGGGGGTCGCAGTGGTCAAATACAGCGACACGCTGATGCCCGGACAATCGGTGGAGACCATCCCACATGGCGCCGTGCTATTCATGAGCCTGCTGGTGACGCTGGCCTGGATGGGCGTGGCGATCTACCAGGCAATTGTCGTACGCCTGGCCGGAGCCATCACCCTCACACAGCCTTTCATTTCGCAGCTCGTGCTGCTCAAACGGACCTATTTTTCCCTCTCGGTCATCGTCACCTCGCCTGCACTGCTGCTCTTCGCCCTCTGCCCGCGCGGCACGGGCGGCGTCTGGTTCTGCGTCGTGGCAATCGAATTGATCGCCGTGTCCGCTTTATACCTCCGGGAGACATTAAACCTGTTTCTTTCCAAAAAAGTTTCGATTTTGCATTGGTTTTTGTACCTTTGCACCGTGGAAGTCTTCCCAATCAGCCTATTATGGTTACTTGCGGCAAGATGACACCGCAAAGACAAACCTAATTAATCAATCCGCAACATTGAAAGTTAAGAATGTACTAGTTTCGCAACCGAGGCCTGCAGTTATTGAAAAGTCCCCGTTCTACGAATTGTCCCAGAAATACCATGTGGAGATCACCTACAGGCCCTTCATCCGTGTAGAAGGTGTCTCCCTGAAGGAGTTCCGCGCCCAACGGGTCGAGATACTCACGCACACAGCGGTCATTTTCACCTCCCGCACGACGGTCGACAGCTTCTTCCACATCTGCGAAGAGGCGCGCATCACCGTGCCCGAAACCATGAAATACATCTGCCAGACAGAGGCCGTAGCCCTCTACCTGCAGAAATATATCGTCTACCGCAAACGCAAGATTTCGTTTGCCGACGGATCGTTCACATCGCTCGTCGAACTGATCATCAAGCACAAGGATGAGAAATTCCTGCTCTCGCTGAGCGAACCCCACAAACCCGAACTTCCGGAGACGCTTTCCAAGCTCAAGCTTTCGTTCGATCCGGTCATCCTGGCCCGTACGGTCACCGGGGAACTGGACGACGTTAAACTGGCCGATTACGACCTGCTGGCGCTCTATTCGCCCTCGGATGTCAAGGCCCTCATCGAGAAATTCGGAACCGACAACCTGCCCGCCATAGCAGTCTTCGGCGAAAGCACGCTGCGTGCCGCCCTCACCGGCGGAATAACCGTGCTGGCCAACGCCCCGACGCCCGAAGCCCCCTCGATGGTCAAGGCCATCGACCTCTACCTGCAAAAGGTGCAGAAAGGCGAGGAGATCGTACCCGTGGAGCTGGTGACCGACGCCCGTAAGGAGGAGTTCATCCGCAGCCAGCAGCACAAGCTGACCAAGAAGGGCCGCACGCGCCGTCCGGCCTCCGAATCCCGCAAATAAGGGCCCGAAGCCCCTGCCGCCATGTCCGCAAACTCGCTGTCCCGCACCGAAAGGCTCCGCTCGCTCGGGGCCGTGCGCCGTATGTTCGAGAGCGGCGAGAGTGGCTTCATCTTCCCGTTCCGCTACGTGTGGTTCGCGGAACCCGACACCGAACAATCGGTCGAGGTGATGTTTTCGGTCCCCAAGAAGTTCCACAAACGGGCCAATAAACGCAACCTGCTGCGCCGCCGCACGAAGGAGGCCTACCGCCTGCAAAAACAGATCCTGCACGACGGCAAGCCGGTCAACCTCGACCTGGCGCTGATCTACTCGTCGAAGGAGGAGCTGTCCTATAAAACCGTCGCAAATGCAGTCCGCAGGATTCTGGAGTCGGTCGTGGAGCATCTTTAAACGGATATGCGCCCTGCCGCTGATCGGGCTGGTGAAGTTCTACCAGCTCTGCATCTCACCGTTTACGCCCCCGTCGTGCCGCTTCACCCCCACCTGCTCGCAGTATGCCCTCGAAGCGCTGCGCAAATACGGTCCCGTCAAGGGACTGTGGCTGGCCGTGCGGCGACTTTCGAAATGCCATCCGTGGGGCGGCAGCGGTTACGATCCCGTGCCGTAAACAAAAGAGACGGCCGGCTGTAAAAAGCCGACCGTCCCTCCAAAAAAGCTGCGTCACTTCTTCTCCTTTGAATCCATTTATTTTCAGGAACAAAGATTACAACCTTTTCGGGATAAATCAATCCCGACCTTAAAGATTAAGGTCGGGATTTCGCTTTTCAATTGAACATTTCAGTCCTGCTACACCAATCAGTCGTGCAGATCGCCGCACTGTTCGGTGGTGGACTCGAATTCGAGTGTCACATGGGGGATTCCGGAGGCGGCCAGCAAGGCCTTCAGGTCACGTTTCACACACTCCATCCGCGAAAGGCTGTCGAGCACGACATGGGCCGTCAGAGCGTTTTCGGTCGTACTGATGGCCCAAACGTGAATATGGTGAACCTCCTTCACGCCCGGAACGGCAGTCATCTTCTCCCCGATCCCGATAACGTCAATATCCCCGGGAACCCCGTCGAGCGAAAGGCGCAGGCTGTCGCGCGTCAGCGACCAGACCGACGCCACGATCACCACAGCGACGACCAGGCCCACGATCGGGTCGACGATCGTCCAGCCCGTCCACGAAATCACGAGGCCCGAAACCAGCACCCCCACCGACACCAACGCATCGGCAGCCATGTGCAGGTAAGCCCCCTTGACATTCAGGTCGCGGTCCTTGTCCTTCATGAACAACCACGCCGTGAAACCGTTGATCACCACGCCGATACCTGCCGTCCAGGCAATGGCGCCGCCCTCGACGGGCGCGGGATGCAGCATACGGCCGATGCTCTCGGCGACGATGACCCCGACGGCGATCAGCAGGATCACCGAATTGAGCAGCGAAATCAGCACCGTGCTCTTCTTATATCCATAGGTGTACTTCGGCGTTGCATGGGCCTGCGCCAGCCGGAAGGCCAGCATGGCCAACAGCAGGCTGGCGACATCGGAAAGGTTGTGTCCGGCATCGGACAACAGCCCCATCGAGCCGTAATAGATTCCCACGGCGAATTCGACGATCACGAAGGCTACGTTGAGCGAAATGCCCAGAATAAAAGCCTTGTTGAGCGACGAAACCGCGTGGTCGTGGTGGTGATGTTCGTGCGTCATGACTGCGAATCGGCTATGGTATCCTTGATTTCGGACAATTCCACCAGTTTGTTGACAATGGCATAGATCGTAAGCCCCGCCGCAGAATGTATCTGGAGCTTCGCGGCGATGTTGCGGCGGTGGGTGATCACGGTGTGGGCCGAGATGCAGAGCGCCTCGGCGATCTGCTTGTTGGTCAGACCCTTCACCACGCAGACGATGATCTCCTTCTCGCGGGTGCTCAGTGGTTCCGGCTTCACCGCGCGGGGACCCGTCGCTGCCAGTCGTTCGACGGCCGGAATGAAGAGTTCGTCCTCCACCGCATTGTGCGAAGCAAGTTCGTGCTCACAGTTGAAGATGTCGAACAACACACCGTTCAGTTCATTCGTGCTGCCCGAAGGATAGTATTTGATGATGATGTTCTTCAATTCGCGCAACTTAATCTCGACCTGATCGTGCTGGCGGCGGAAAATGTCGATCGAATAGGCCATGTTCTTCTCGCCTGCGAGCAGCGACTCGACATAGGGAAAAACGGTCTGCTCCTCGTAGGACATGTGGCGCTGGACCTCTGCGGCATATTCGTCGAAAAAGCGCATGATAGCGAACGAAACGTCGCTCTGGGCGCAATCGACCGCCTCGATCAGCTTGCGGCGGATTGCCGGAAGCCGGAAATCGAGAAAATAACCGTGGGAGTTGTGCAGGTAGTTGGTCAGCGAACGCACCGAGACCTCCCCGGCCAGCTCAGCGCCGTTGCCGAAGTTCATCAGCATGTTCACCACGGCGAGGAACGTTTCGGCGTCGACCTTATTCTCTTCGCACACCTCGGCGATGGTCTTGTCGCCGAATCCCAGCGCAATGCCGAAGCGGCTCATCACCTGCAACACGGCGTAACGATCGCAAACCAGATCGCACATTCTGTCTTCACCCGTATATCCACCATTCTTATACATAAACATAGGTATTATTTTCCGTGCACAAAGATATCCGGACAAGCGGCATGCCACAATACCTACAACAGGGTATTTTTAGCGGCGTCCGATGTCGGTATAGGTCGTCTGCAACATCGTGCGGCCCACGTCGAGCAACCCGGGGTTGGTCTCCGTCACAGCCTGCCCGCTCGTCGCGTCCCACACCGCCGCCCCCGAAGCATCGACCACGCCGAAGCCGTCGTTGAACGCATAGTAGGCGAATTTACGCGGAGGCGCCGGGGCGAAAATATCCTTGCTGTAATCGAAGCCGTCGTGCGCGACACCCATCTGGGCGAGCAGCGTCGCGGCAATGTCGATCTGCGAAGCGTAGTCCTCCACGACGCGCGGCCCCGTGACGGCTCCGCCCGTCCAGATCATCGGGATCCGGTGGCGCAGCGGCTCGTTGTAGGCCAACGTTTTCGGATAAGGATACCCGTGGTCGGCGACCAGCACGACGAGGAGGTTCTCCCACGCGGGCGAAGCCTTCAGGCGGTCGATCATCTTCCCGACGCAATCGTCCGAGAAGGCCATCGCATTGAGCACCTTGTCCCCGAATTTCGCATAGGGAACGTCGAAGGGCGTATGGCTGCTCAGCGTCAGCAGCCCTGCCAGAAACGGCTCGCGGGCATCGCTCAGCGCGATCACCCGGTCGGCGAACCAGTCGCACATCAGCGCGTCGTCATAACCCCAGTCCGAGGCCGGAACGTCGAAACGCAGGTCCTTCTGCCAGACCAGCTCCTGCCACCCCGTAGCATACATATACGAAGCCTGATTCGTGAAATTGAGGTCACCGCCATAGGCGAAACTCGTCTTATACCCCTCGCCCGCAAGCGACCGCGCCACCGAAGGCAGGTTGCGGCTCTTGGCCGGGAGTTTCATGATCGACATGCGCGTCTGCGCCGGAAATCCGCTCAGAATCGCTACTTCACCGCGGTCCGTGCGGAATGAATTGGCAAAGAAATTCTCGAACCAGACGCCTTCGCGTTTCAGCCGCTGCATGTTGGGCATGACGGGTTCGCCGTCTACCACCTCGTCCATCACCGTACGGGCGAAACTCTCCAGAATCACGATCACCACATTGGGCCGCTGCGTGTTGAGCACCCGTTCGGTAGGACCCGCCGCCGGACCGTTACCCCGCAGGGCATCGAAATTCGCAGCACGCGTCGCCTCGTCGAAGAAGGGGTATTCGTCGGCATAGTCGGCCCGGTCGCCGAGGCTCGCCAGGAACGAGAAAACAGGGTTCGTGGCGGCATGGTTCAGAAACAACTTCGGGCTGAAATAGACCTTAGAAACGTTGGCCACCGAAGCCCCCAGTCCGCCGCGAATCGCCAGGAAATCGAATCCGGCGAGCAGCACGACGACAAGGCTCCCGGGCAGGGCCATCCGCCAACCGACGGGTTGCCCGTCGAAGATGTGCAGGATACGGCGGTAAGCCCAGATCATCAGCCCGGCATACACCACGGCCAGCAGCGTCTGCCGCACGCCGAGCCAGAAATCGACACTCGCCATCGCCTCCTCGGGGTCGGTAAGGTAGATCAGGACGGTCGCATCGAGGCGAAATCCCCAATGCTCATACAGCGCGACATCGACGGCGAAGATCACAGCCGTCGCCACAGCGATCAGCACGAAATAAGCCGTCAGCACGCCCCACCACACCCTCGCCGGAATCCGCACCCACAGCGAGAGCAGCACAGCCAGAACAGGCAGTGCCGTAACATAACCCGCAACCGTCATGTCGAGCGTCAGCCCATGCCACAGCACGTCCAGCCAACCCCCGAAACCGGCTCCTGCCGCTTCCTCGGCGTAATACGCCATAAAGACGGGTTTCTGCACGGCCATCATAAGGACGGTCGCACAAAACACGGCAATGAGGAATGCGAGTTTTTTTTTCATCTTTTTAGATAACGCGAAACCCGTTTTTTAATTTTAGAGGTGCAGCTGTGAGGCATCGGGAAGTCCGGCACGGATGGAACATACAAAGGTATTTCCCATTCGGGGCGGACGAACGATGTGCCGCAGATGCCCTATAAAATCGAAAAACTATATTTTTTCGCCATACGCAAGATCCCCGGCATCCCCGATGCCCGGAACGATGTAGGAGCGTGAAGTCAACTCCTCATCGACAACGGCCGTCCAAATCGTGGTGGTCAGCCGCGGCATGTTCTTCATGGCATAATCGAGGCCCTGCTCGCTGGCGACGACCGCTGCGACATGCGTACAGGCAGGCGTACCGCCCTTCTCGCAGAGCGCATTGTAGGACAGCACGAGCGACGATCCGGTGGCCAGCATCGGGTCGACCAGCAGCAGTGTCTTGCCTTCGAGGCTTCCGCACGAGATATATTCGACCTTCACGGTGAACTTGCCGTCCTTGGTGCTCTTGCGATAGGCCGAAACAAAGGCGTTCTGGGCGTCGTCGAAGTAGTTGAGAAATCCCTGGTGGTAGGGAAGCCCCGCACGGAGGATCGTCGCCACGACGATCTGCTCGTCGATCATTTCGACGGTGGCTTCACCCAGCGGCGTCTCGACGACACACGGTTTGTAGCTGAACGACTTCGAAATCTCGTAGGCCATGACCTCGCCGATGCGCTCCATGTTGCGGCGGAAACGCATCGAATCCTTCTGAATCTGCTTGTCGCGGATTTCAGCGATGAATTTGTTGAGAACGGTGTTCTGCTGGGAGAGAATATGCAACGTCATGATTGATGGGTTTGGTTGTCAATAGAGGAAATTATTGAACGGATAGCGCCCGGCATGGATTTCACGCACCATGCCGTACAGATCCGAGCGGAATTTTTCCAGGTTGGTCTTCGCCAGCGCCGAGAGGAAGATGCAGGGCGTATTGGCCTTGGCGATCCAACTCTGCCTGAGTTCCTCCAACGAAAGGTTCTCACGCGTCGCGGGCGTCAGGTCGTCCTCGTCTTTCTTAATATAAGTATAGGCATCGACCTTGTTGAAGACCAGGTAGACGGGTTTGTCACCGGCGCCAATCTCCTGCAAAGTCTGCTTCACGACGGCGATCTGCTCCTCGAACTGCGGATGCGAGATGTCCACCACGTGAATCAGCAGGTCGGCCTCGCGCACCTCGTCAAGCGTCGATTTGAACGACTCGATCAGTTCCGTGGGCAGCTTGCGAATAAAGCCCACGGTGTCGGACAGCAGGAACGGCAGGTTGTCGAAGACCACCTTCCGGACCGTGGTGTCGAGCGTCGCGAAAAGCTTGTTCTCGGCAAAGACCTCGCTCTTGGAGATCAGGTTCATCAGCGTCGATTTACCGACGTTGGTATAGCCGACCAACGCCACGCGGACCATTGCGCCGCGGTTCGAGCGCTGCACGGCCATCTGGCGGTCGATCTTCTTGAGGTCCTCCTTCAATTTCGAGATGCGGTTGCGGATGATGCGGCGGTCAGTCTCGATCTCACGTTCACCGGCGCCACCACGGGTTCCCGTACCGCCGCGCTGGCGTTCAAGGTGGGTCCACATACCCGACAGGCGGGGCAGCATGTATTCGTAATTGGCCAGTTGCACCTGCGTCTTGGCATAAGCCGTCTGGGCCCGCGACATAAAGATGTCGAGGATCAGGCGCGTGCGGTCCAGCAGGCGGCAGGGCATCTCCTTTTCGATGTTACGCGTCTGCGACGGCGTCAGTTCGTCGTCGAAAATCACCACGTCGATCTCATGCTCCCTGCAATACGCGGCGATCTCTTCCAACTTGCCGGGGCCGACATAGATGCGCGACGAAGGCTGCGGCAGGCGCTGCGTAAAGCGTTTTACCGAGCAGATATCGGCCGTCTCGGCCAGAAATTCCAACTCGTCGAAAAACTCCTCGGCCTGACGCGGGTCCTGGTTGTCGCGGATCACGGCGACCAGCACGGCACGTTCGCGGCAATCGACCGCGGCCGGGGAGGCAGGCTGGGGGTTCAGTTTATTTTCTTCCAAAATAATTCTTGTTAACAGGATTCAATTCCGGCTTTTGCCGGATAAGCAACGTGTTGCAAACACGATGCTACAAATAAGGGTATCCGCCCAAAAGCAGGATACCCTCAAAAAGTTCAGCTAAACGCCTTAGTTTTGCACGCGGAACTCGACCGGCAGGGTGTATTTCACACGCACCGTCTGATTCCGTTGTTTACCGGGGCTCCATTTCGGCGATTTACTCAGTACGCGGATGGCCTCCTCCGAAAGCGAGCGGTCGGGCGACTGCAACACCTCGATATTGGTCAGGCGTCCGTCCTTGTCGATCACGAACGAAAGTACTACGCGGCCCTGAAGATTGTTTTCGAGAGCAATCTGCGGAAACTTCACGTTCTGCATCACCCAGGTCCGGAAAGTCTCCAGGTTTCCATCCATAAACGACGGCATCGTTTCGGCTACCAGGAAAATCTCGTCCTCAACAGCAGGTTCTGCCTCGGGAACAACGAACTCGATCGGGTTCTCGGTATCGAAAATCGACATATCGACATCCGTCTCCATCTTCGCATTGTTATCCATGATCTGGATAACCTGGTTCGGGATGCGAATCTCAACCTTCCGGGGCTGTGTCTCCTTGGGCCGGTCGCGGGTTACGTCGATCATTTCGACATCATCGGCGACATAAGACAGGTCCACCTGTTCGATCCGGTACTCTTTGGGCGCATAGGCAAACGCCGATATGACGAGTACAAGCGCCAGGACTACACCGATTTCCAATAAAAGGCCTCGCTTATTCCTAAGATCCGCCTTGAATGATTTTTTAATTTCCATATCAGTCAGCATTTAGGGGTTGGTCGGAAACGAATCGATGCAGCCTTATTTGCAGGAACTCCGCCGCGGCTGCCGGGCGGATATTCCAGTCCCGGGTATTAGTTCTGTACGCGGAAGTCTACCGGCAGGGTATACTTCACACGAACCACCTGGTTACGCTGTTTGCCGGGGCTCCACTTCGGCGACTTGTTCAGTACGCGGATAGCTTCCTCCGACAGCGAACGGTCGGGCGTCTGCAGCACCTGGATGTTGGTCAGGCGGCCGTCCTTCTCGATCACGAACGAAAGAACCACGCGGCCCTGGATACCGTTCTCAAGGGCGATCTGCGGGAACTTCACATTCTGCTGCACCCAGTTACGGAACGTATTGAGGTCTCCGCCCTGGAACGAAGGCATGGTCTCGGCAATCAGGAACGGCTGGTCGTCCTCGATGGTCTCTTCACCCACCTCGACCTGCTGGATCACCTCGGTGTTCTCGTCGAACTCAGCAAAGTCCACCTCGGTCGTAATCTTCGTGTCGTTGGTCACGACCTGCAGCAGGTCGGAGATAACCTTCACCTCGACACGCTTCGGCGTCTCGGGAGGCTTCTGGTCCTGACGGGTGATCTCGATGATCTCCTCCTCAACGATAGCTGCCTGCAAATCAATCTTTTCAATCGTGCGCTCCTTCGGCGTGTAAGCAAACGCCCCGATCACGAGGAAGAGCGATACGACCAAACCGATTTCGAGCAAAAGACCCCGCTTGTTCTCAAGGTCCGCTTTGGGTGATTTTTTAATTTCCATTTATTTTAAAAATTTTTAATTGTTCAGGTAGATACGTACATAGGTGCGCTATGCACCACAAATATATGGATAAAAATTCAAAAAAGCACAGCCGGAGGAAAAAATCTTCATTTTTTACCTACTTTTGCACTAGAAAACAGCCCCCGGAACCCCAAGAATGGCACATCAGGAATCATTATACGGCAAAACGCCCGACGAGCTCGCAGCCGTGTGCAGCGAGCTGGGAATGCCGCGCTTCGCCGCGCGGCAAATCGCCCGCTGGCTCTACGTCCGCCACACGGAGGACCCGATGCGGATGACCGACATCTCCGCCGCCCACCGCGAACGGCTCGCCGAACGGTTCGGGCAGGTCCTCAGCGCCCCGGAACGCGTCACCGAATCGGCCGACGGCACGAAGAAATACCTGTTCCGCACGCCCGAAGGAGACTACATCGAGGCGGCCTACATCCCCGACGGGGAGCGGGCCACGCTCTGCGTCTCGTCGCAGGCCGGGTGCCGCATGGGATGCCGGTTCTGCGCCACGGGACGGCAGGGGCTCCAGCAATCGCTCACGGCGGCCCAGATTCTCAACCAGATCGTCTCGCTGTCCGAACGCGACAAACTCACGAACCTCGTATTCATGGGTATGGGCGAACCGCTCGACAACACCGACGAGGTGCTGCGGGCGCTCCAAATACTCACATCCGAATGGGGTTTCGGCTGGTCGCCGACGCGCATCACCCTCTCCACGGCGGGCGTCGTGCCCGAGTTGCGGCGGTTCCTCGACGCCACGAAGGTTCATCTCGCGGTGAGCCTCCACAACCCCTTCCACGAGGAGCGTGCGGAGATCATGCCCGTCGAACGGGCGTGGCCCGTCGCCGAAGTCGCCGCCATCCTGCGCGAATACGACTTCACCC
>JAEZTA010000128.1 GCA_023443765.1 Bacteroidota bacterium
CTAATTAACTATTTACGACAATGCCGAAAATGAAAACCAATGCCGCTGCGAAGAAGCGTTTTACCTTCACCGGCACAGGAAAGATCAAGCGCAAACACGCTTATCACAGTCACATCCTGACCAAAAAAACGACGAAACAGAAGCGTAACCTCTGCTATTCGGGAACCGTTTCTGCAGCCGATGAGGCTAAGATCAAGAACTTACTCGTAAAATAGTCGCGGGTAAGTAACCATCTTTCCCCTTTACAAAGGGGGATCGAGAGGGATTTTAACTATGGAACCAGGCGTTATAAACGCCGTAATAGGAGTTCGACGAGTTTCATAGAAAAAAGACCTTTGGAAAACAAACAACAAAAAATTCGTCGGACTCCTATTAATCACCGGGACGAACCAGCCCCAAAGAATGCGGGAGAACCGTATCGCTGGCAGTCCTCTAAAAACTTTATAGTATGCCACGTTCAGTAAACGCTGTTGCGTCACGCGCACGTCGAAAGAAAGTTTTGAAACTTGCCAAGGGTAACTTTGGTTCAAGGGGAAACGTTTGGACCGTTGCGAAAAATACGGTCGAAAAAGGCCTGTGCTATGCTTATGCACACCGCGCCCTCAAGAAACGGACATTCCGTTCGCTGTGGATCACGCGTATCAACGCTGCAGTCCGCGCCCAGGGAATGACCTATTCACAGTTTATCGGCAAACTCAACGCCAAAGGAATCGTCCTCAACCGTAAGGTTATGGCCGACCTGGCGATGAACGAGCCCAAGGCATTCGAGGCAATAGTTAAAGCAGTTAAATAGCCCTTCGCAAGAAGAGTTTTAGCGCGGCGGATACCTCGGTATCCGCCTTTTTTTGCCACATATAGAATATAATATGGAAACCTGGAAAAAAACATTCGCCGTCATCTGGAGCGGACAGCTGGCCTCGATCCTCAGCAGCGAGGTCGTGGCCTACTCAATCATCTTCTGGATGAGCCTCGAAACCGGCTCGGCAGAGGTGCTGGCTCTCGCTGCCATTGCCGGGATACTGCCCCAGTCGCTACTGGGGCTGTTTGTCGGGGTTTACGTCGACCGCTGGGACCGCAAGCGCACGATGATCCTCGCCGATAGTTTCATCGCCCTCTGCACACTGGCGCTGGCCGTGCTCTTCTGGCTCGGCATAGCCCGCATGTGGCACATTTATATCCTGCTGGCCTGCCGCTCTGCCGGTTCGGCCTTCCACATGCCGGCCATGCAGGCGTCGGTTCCGCTGCTGGCTCCCGCGTCGCAGCTCACGCGCATCGCCGGAATCAACCAGATCATCGCCTCGCTGTCGAGTATCGCAGGTCCGGCCCTCGGGGCGCTGCTCATCAACCTCACCTCGATCGGTAACATCCTGCTGCTCGACGTTGCAGGAGCTGCCATCGCCTGCACATCGCTGCTGTTTGTCCGGATTCCCAATCCGACACGCGACACAGCGCGCAAACCCGATCTGTGGCGGGAATTCCGCGAAGGGTTCTCGGCCATGCACGCCATCCCGGGCATGGGATGGTTCTTCACGCTGTCCATCGTCGTGTGGTTCTTCATCATGCCCGTCGGGGTGATGTTTCCGCTGATGACGCTCCAGCACTTCGGCGGGGGTACTTTCGAGATGAGCCTGATCGAGATCGTCTGGGGCGGCGGGGCGCTCATAGGAGGCGCCATCATGGGCGCCCGCACCTACCGGGTCAGCCGCATCATACTGGTCAACCTGATGTATCTCGTCGTGGGACTTTCATTCGCCCTCTCCGGGCTTCTGTCGCCCGCGGGATTCCTCTGGTTCGCGCTCTTCACGGCAGCCGCAGGCATCTCCAGCAGCGTCTTCAACGCCTCGTTCGTCTCCGTGGTCCAGACCCGCATCGAAACCGGCGTACTGGGACGCGTCATGTCGCTCTACCGCAGTTTCGGACTGCTGCCTGCCGCCCTCGGACTGCTGGGCACAGGATTTCTGGCTGAGAATGTGGGCCTCACGACAACCTTCATCATCGCCGGAAGCGTCATCGCCCTGATCGGCGTAGTGGGATTCTTCATTCCCTCCGTCATGCGGCTCGACCGCAAGGCATAATCCCCGAACCCACAAAAAAATGAGGCGCGAATGGTTGACATCCATTCGCGCCTCGCAAGCAAGTGCTAAAAAGCCCTTTTATCAATCTTTCGGATAAACGTATCCGTTGTAATAAATCTTCTGGTAAATCCTGTTGGCCGTGCTGTCGTATGTCCACTCATAGGTCACCGTCGATGCGGGATATGCCGCAGTGTCGTACTCGAAGTAGGAAGTAAAACTGCATACCTGCGTGCCGCTGATGATCTGCGTGCCGCGGAAAACACCGTCTTCCAGTTCATAGGACATACCCACCGACTTCGCCGTTGCAGACGAATAAACCGTCGGGCCCGAAGCTTCGCCTTCGATCTTGAAATTCTTGCCTGCGCAGAGCGAATAAGCCAGGCTCGAATCCTCGGCGCGCAGGTTGAAGCTACCGCTCCAGTTGGAGGAAGCCTCCACATTATCAATATTAGCCTGGAAAGCCTGTACATCGATCATATATAAACCGCCCTCTTCGTAATAAAGCGTCGTGCGGCCGCTGGTCAGATGGAATGTCTGCGTCGTACCCTGTTCCGAATAAGCAATTACCTTGAGATCCTTCATCTCCACCTCCCACGGCGAATTGTACTGGGCCTCGTTCAGCAACTTTGCACCGTTTGTTTTCACCAGTACCGAGCCCTTCATATAAAGGCCGTCGGGTAATACGGCATTTTCGCTGTAAGTGATCAGGTAATCGTCGCCCTGTCGCTCGATCTTGGTAAGCGAACCGAAAAGGTTGGTCTGGATCAGCGCGTTTCCGACCTTAATCTTGTCCAGTTCGGCAGTTGCAAGGTCCAGCCCCTGCTTGTCGGCTTCTGCCAGCAGGATCGCCAGACGCATAGCCGCATTGGCGGGACGCATAGCGACGGTATTCTGATTCATCGTCAACTGATAGATACTCCGTCCGGGCTGTATGGGAAGCATATCTTTATAAGTACTGTCCTCCTTGATACAGCTCGTAAACGCGAGAGCTGCCAGCGCAATTGTTGCAAAAAGTTTATTCATACGGTATGTTAAGTTAATTTATTCTATAAACGCATCCGGCAGCATTATACTGCGCGGATACCGAAAAAAATTTACATCTATTCGATCTTTGTCCAGTAAACCGACCGGCTGAAACCCAGCAGCGACCCTTTGACGCGGAGCGTCTTCGCATCCTCGAACGACACTTCGACCTTGTAATCCTTGCCTTTGGTGGGATCGTAAACCCGGCCTCCGTTCCACACGTCCTTTTTCGCATCGTACTTCACGCCGTCGACCACCACGACCTGATCCGCACGCACCGAGCGTTTCGCAGCGTCGGGGTTCTTCACGTCCAGTTTGGGCGTTCCGTCGGGATTGTTGGGCTGCTTGAGCCAGATGATCTGCCCGCGGTACGACCCGTCTGCCTGCCGCGTGAACTCCACTTTCGACTCCTTGCCTTCCTCGACAGCTTTGTAGACGCCGAGAATCCGATCCCCATTCTGCGCCGCAGCTCCTGCGACCATAAAAACCGCCACAGCCAGCAGGGCCAGCTTCCTGAAAAATTTATTCATCTGTTATCCGGGTGTTATACAAGGGCAAAGATAGATTTTTTTTCGCGGACACGAAATCTATTTTGTCGTTTCGCGGCAAATTTGTATCTTTATTCCATGATGCTCCGACTGACGACACTCCTTTTTGCCGGATTGCTGGTTGCGTGCAGTCCCGACAGCCGCTGGGTTTTCGAATCCGAAGGAAGCCCGGTCACGTTCGCCGAACGGGGCGACACCATCGAGATCGTTGCGCCCAAAGGGCTGACACTCTGGCTTTCGGAGCCGCTCTCGGGGAATTACCGCATCCGCTACGACGCCACGGTGGTGATCGGCGGAGGTCCCCACGACCGGCTTGCCGACCTCAACTGTTTTTGGGCGGCTTCGGACCCCGAACACCCCGGCGACTTCTTCGCCCGCTCAGCATGGCGCGGAGGGACGTTTGCCAACTACAACTCGCTCGACCTCTTTTATGTGGGCTATGGCGGCAACGACAACACGACGACCCGCTTCCGCAAATACCACGGGACGCGTTTCGGCGCCCCGGCTGACGAGGTAAAACCTCTGCTGGGCGAATACACCGACCCGGCACACCTGCTCTGCCCCAACCGCCCGCTGCGCATCGAAATCACGGTCGCCGACGGAAAAACGACCTACTCGGCCGACGGAGAAGTGCTCTTTTCGCGCGAACTCGCCCCCGACGAAGGCGACGGTTATTTCGGACTGCGGCTGTTGACCAACCATACGCTGATCGCAAACTTTACGATTGAGAAACTATGAAAAAATATAAACCAACCGCATTAATTCTTATGTCACTACTCTCATTTTTCGGATGCAGCCGCGCAAAAGCCCCCGAATACCCTGCCGACAAACTCACTGCCCGCAACGGGACCGAATTTACGATCACCTTTTTCAAGCATGCCTCGCTCTCGATCAACGTGGGCGGCAAATATATCTATGTCGACCCCGTGAGCGCCAATGCCGACTACGGCTCACTGCCGAAAGCCGATGTCGTGCTGATCACCCATTCGCACTACGACCATCTCGATGTCGCGGCAGTCGAAAAACTGCTCACTGCCGATACCGAGATTCTCTGCGACCGAACTTCGGCCGAAGCCTTCGAGATGAACTGCTACACGATGCGTCCGGGCAGCGTCGCCACGCCGCGCGACTACGTCAAGGTCGAAGCCGTCGCAGCCTACAACACCACGCCGGGGCACCTGCAATTTCACCCCAGGGAGCGTGAGGACTGCGGCTACGTGCTCACCATCGGCGGTACGCGCATCTACATCGCGGGCGACACGGAACCCACTCCCGAACTGAAGGCGCTCAGGAACATCGACATCGCGTTCCTGCCGGTCAACCAGCCCTATACGATGACCGTCGATCAGGCCGTCGAAACCGTCAAAGCGCTCCGCCCCGCGATCTTCTACCCCTACCACTACGGCGAAGTGGACGAAAAGACCGACATCGACCGTCTGGTCCGCGAACTGGACGGCATCACGGACATCCGCGTCCGCCCGATGGAATAACCGCCCGACACAACATAACAAAGAGTGTCCCCAAAAGGGCACTCTTTGTCGTTCTCCGCTGGTAGACCGCCAAAAAACATCCATAGCCTCCTCCCGGAACTAAAAACGGGGAAATCCCGAAAGATCTCCCCGTTCCTGATAACAAACCCGCCCGGGCTACTTCTTCGCCGGGGCTTTTTGGGGCTCGGCCTTCACTTTGAGCGTGGCGAAACCCTTGACGATGTTCTCGTCGTTATTCTTCGTGCCGTCGTAAATCACGGTAACCTCCTTCTTGGGCAGGTTCACCTTTACATCCTTGATGCCCTTTCCGAGCGACGGAACGTTGTTCATAATTTTCTTCACGCAGTGTTCGCAATCAATGTCGGTTACGAATACCGTCGTCACCTCTTTCTTCTGCACGGGCTTGTCAGCCGCTGCGCACATACCGAGACCCATTACCAGGGCCAGGCAGAACAATACCAATTTTTTCATCTCTGGTCTATTTAAGGTTATACAATCATTAACTGATTCGGGTTATCTCCCAAAATATCTTACAATTCTCCTTAATAAATATTCAACCGCAACCCGATATAGAACTTGCGGCCCATCAGCGGTCCCCAGACGTTCATCGAGTTGAACTTGTAGTCGTAGGGGTCCTGCGCATTGAGGATCGGGTCCTTCTGGCGGTAGTCGGCGATATTCTCGCATCCGGCATAGATGTCGAACTTACCCACCTTGCGGCTCACCTGCGCGAAGAACATCGGGTAACGGGGCGAATAGTAGCTGTCGTCGAGGTTGCCCGTCTGCGTCGGGATGCGCGAAGGGCCGTTGAGCTGTGCCGTGGCGTCGAATACCCAGCGGCGGAACTTCGTGGCATACTGGATATTGAGCAGCGTTTTGTACTGGCTCACCAGCGGACGCTCCACACGGGCCGAGGTTCCGTCGGCCCGCTTGATCGTCATTTCGCTGTCCGTATAGCGAAACGTGGCGAAGATGTCGAGCCGCTCGACCGGCGACCACGAGAAGTCGATCTGGTAGGTATCGGTATACGAACGGCCGTCGGTGTCGTAGAAAAAGATCCGGTCGGCATACATCTCCTGGTCGGCCACGATGCCGTTGTAGAACTGCGTGCGGAAATAGTCGAAGCTCAGCGTCGCGTCGCCCTGCTTCACCAGGCCGAAGGTCTGCGTCAGGCTTCCGCCGACAGTCAGGGCCTTCTCCATGCGGTCGAACTTCCGGAAATCGAACTTACCGGACTCGTTGTCGAGGAACGTGATCGCCCTGCCCGTCGCCAGCACGCCGATATTGTCCGTGATGACGTTCGTCGAACGGTAACCCAGACCTGCCGAGCCGCGGAACGTCGTCGAGGGCGTGATGTTCCATTTGAGGTGGCCGCGCGGCGTCACGAAGAAACGGTCGAAATAGTGGTTGTAATCCCCGCGAACTCCGGCCACGATCGAGAATTTGTCCTTGATGGCGTAGGTATACTCGGCATAGGCGCCTGCCTCGCGTTCGTTGCGGTCGAAATTGTAGTCGCGGACGCTGTTGGCGGCGATCCACGGCGTCGGGTTGAGAAGCTTCTCGCGGTAGTAATCCAGATGACCCTGCACCCCGACGATCAGCGACGACCGGTAGGTGAAGTAGTGGTTATACATCAGGTTCAGCGACAGCGAGTTCTGGTTGCCCGTATAGTCGTTCAGCCCGAAGTAGGCGTCTTCGCTGAAATGGTCGAAGTCGGCGACGAACACCAGGTTCGAACGCATCTCGTCCTGCTCGTCGGGATCATACACTGCCGGGCCCACGGGCATACCTATCTTAAAATAACCGTTGGCGTTGCGGTTGCGGATGTGCGACCCGTAGAGGGGCATTTTCTTGTCCCCGGCACGCCAGTCCCAGTTCTGCTCCATCTCCTCGCGCATGGCCTTCGTGTCCTTGTAGTCGAGCATGCCGCCCAGACGGTTCTCCTGCACGAACTTCCAGCCCCAGCGAATCTGCGTGCCGTTGTCGGCCGCATAGAGCCACTTGTTGGCCACATTGATCTGGTCGGCCTTCGGCAGGTCGCGGAACCCGTCGTGGTTGTGGTCCATCTTCCGCACGTCGGTGTCCATCGAACCGTGGAGCAGGATGACGCTCGACAATTTTTTGTCCTTCGTGACGGGGAAAGCCGTCGAAATATTGGCCTCGGGACGCAACTCGTCATCGAGGTAAAGGTTCACGAACAACCGCTCGTCGTCGGTGGGTTTGCGGTGTTCGAGGTTGATCTGGCCCGTAATGGCCTCGTGGCCTGCCGTGACCGAAGCCACGCCCTTCGACACCTGAATCGAATTGAGCCACATGCCCGGCGTATAACTCAGCCCGTAGGGCGCGCTCAGGCCGCGCATGATCGTGCGGTTTTCGTCGAGAATCTGCGTATAGGTTCCGGCCAGTCCCAGCATCTTGATCTGCCGGGCGCCCGAAATGGCGTCACTGTAACCGACGGTCACCGATGCCGAGTTCTCGAACGACTCGGCCAGGTTGCAGCAGGCCATCTTGCAGAGGCCCGCAAAAGAGATCATTTCGCCCTTGACGATTCCGTCGCGCTTGACGAAATTGCCGCTGAGGTTACCCTCGACGACGACGCTCTCCAGCGCCATACCTTCCGAACGGAGCGCGAACTCGACCTTGTCGACCCCGTTTTTCACATCCAGCGTATCGTTGACATAGCCCAGGTACGAGGCTACAAGTTTGTTGTACCCCTTCACGCGGTGTACGAGAAATGCTCCCTGAGCATCGGTGCTGGCCCCGATGGTCGTGCCGGCCCAGTAAACCGAAGCGCCTACGAGCGGTTGCTTGTCGGCATCGCGGACCACACCCCTCAAATCCTGTGCGTTCAGGGAACCGCACACAGCGAGGGCAAAAAAAGATAAAAATGAGATTTTATAAAAATGCATGAAATTTCCGTTATTGGTTAAAACTGATTGCAGACCGGCACACACAGCGCCGGTCCCGAAGGAGTTTTAAGCCAACACGGGAGGAGCCCGGAAGCCGACGGGCAGGATGCAGGCTTCGCGGATAAGGGGTGCACGCCTCTGGGCGACCTTCTCGCGCAGCAGGGGTACGTGCGCAGGGCACGGACACTCGACGGCGAGTGCGGGCGGCAGGTCAAGGACGATGCAGCGGATATAACGTTCGTTGTTGTCGGAGTTCGACGTAACGTAAAGTTCGACATCGGTCGAATGGTGGTTGCCGCAGCAGGGAGCGCGCATCGCACCGTCGTGCACGGGCTGAAGGTCCGCCGGATGCTGGCAATGGGTGCAGCACATGTGCTCCGTGCGGGCCTTCATCGACACGCACTTACACGTCAGCGACGCCAAAGCCATCCCCGCCGTCGCAAAAAGATAGACGGTGAGCAGCAGCAGCGATATGGACCTTTTCAGTTTCACTATCCTTCCACGATTCCACATTCGGCGAGGTTCGCGATCCACCGCTCGGCATCCTGCCGGGCCGTAGCCTCGTCCACCTCGTAACGTTCGGTCAGCAGCAGCGCGGCATCCGCAGCCGTAAACTCGCGGCCCCGCAGCTCCTCCCAGAGATACATCGACGAAGGGTTGAGCGACACGATGCGTGTCATGTCGGCAGCGCCTCCGCGTCCCGGCATCACGATCACGTGCTCACCGGCCATCTCCCGGACCTTGTATTCTTCGCGTATCTTCATCTTCCGAATATTCTGATTTTTGCAAAAATACGAAAAATTCTCCAAACAGCCTAATTTTTCCCACCTTTGGTACCACAACGACACTTTTATTCGTCAAAAAGTTCCGCCAAACTGCCCGCAATCCCGTTTGGCAACTGTCCGGCTTTTTTGTACCTTTGTGCTATGGAACCTACTGCGGACAAGATATACGAAACCCTGAAACGCTACTGGGGCTTCACCGAATTCCGTCCCGTGCAGGAACAGATCATCCGCGCGGCCATGGAAGGGCGCGACACGCTGGCCCTGATGCCGACGGGCGGCGGCAAGTCGCTGACCTACCAGGTTCCGACGCTCGCCCGCGAAGGGCTGTGCATCGTCGTCACGCCGCTCATCGC
>JAEZTA010000132.1 GCA_023443765.1 Bacteroidota bacterium
CGCCTTCACGCCTTCGCGCTCGCCCTACCACGCGGACACCGACGGCGACAACGTTCCGGCCTACAATGAGCCAAACACCGCCATCGGCAATGGCACGGGAACCTGGGTCTACGACGCGCAGGCCGCCGTGCTCGCCACGCCGCCGGCTAACATTCCCAATTCGATCCAGAACCCGATGACCTACCTGCAGTCGCCATACAACGGCCACGCCGACTGGTATTGCACGGGAACCGACTCGAAAGTCACGCATCCGGGGCTGTGGGGTTCCGAGAAGACCATTTTCGACCCCTGCCCTCCAGGCTACAAGGTCCCGGGTCCCGACCTCTGGGGCATTCCTGCCGGAAACAACTCGATCACCAACGGCGGCGCCGTGGCGGATTACGACGAAACCGGCGTCAGCGACAAATGGGACTGGAACGTCTACGAAGACTGCGGACGCCGCTGGAAAAACACCGGCGACTACTACCCGATGGTCGGCAACATCTACTACACGGACTACACCTCGGTGAGCATCCGCAACTACACGGGCGGCATGGCCTTCTACTGGACCACCCAGGCGACTCCCGACGCGACGAAGGCATCGACCTACTTCGTGAATTTCAACCCCATCTGGTGCAACTACCGACTCGCCGAACACGACTGTTCCGCACAGATACGCTGCATCCGGGAATAACATAAAAACTGATCGTCTATGAAATACATATTTAAATCGTTTTTCCTGGCGGCAACCGTCCTCGTGGCGGCATCGTGCGCCAAGGACGACACGCAGAGCGGCGACGACGGAAAGGCCGAAGGTCCCGTCATCGTCAACGCCTCCCCGGCGGCCATCGGCGGCGAGATCATCCTCAAGCTGAAGACCGAGGCCTCGGGCATCGTGGAAAAGAGCCGCGCGCAGGGAGTTTCGAAGGGCAGCGGCATCGACGAGATCGACCGCATCCTCAACACGGTGAACACTGTCCGCTTCGAACGGCTCTTCCCGGACGGCGGGCGTTTCGAGGAACGTACCCGCCGGGAGGGACTCCACCTATGGTATTACGCCAAATACGACCCGTCGGTCCCGACGAGCGAGATGGCCAGCCTGCTCTCCTCGTGCAAGGACATCGAGATCATCGAATACTCGCTGGCCGCCGAGACTTCGGACTACCGCCGCACAGCATCCCCTGCCGCCGAGGTATCGGGCGTCACCCGCGCCATCGAAGACGAGGTGCGCAACGTCCCCTTCCCGTTCAACGAAAGCGATCGTTCGCAGCAGATGCAATGGCACTACAACAACACGGGCAACATCTTCGCGCAGACGAGCAAACTCGGCGCCGACGCCAACGTGTATGCCGCCTGGCAGCTCTCGACGGGTAATCCCGACGTGATCGTCGCCGTCGTGGACCAGGGCGTCAAATACGACCACGAGGACCTGGCCGCCAACATGTGGGTCAACGAGGCCGAACTGAACGGCACGCCGGGCGTCGACGACGACGGCAACGGTTATGTGGACGACATCTACGGCTACAACTTCACCAAGGACACCGGCGAACTGGATTTCTCGGCCGAACTGATGCACGGCACGCACGTCGCCGGCACGATCGCCGCCGTGAACAATAACGGCGTGGGTGTCTGCGGCATCGCAGGCGGCTCGGGAAAGGGCGACGGCGTAAGAATCATGTCGTGCGAGATTCTCGGCAAGTCGGAATCCGGTTCCTCGGGTGCCGGACTGGCCGGACAAATCCGCGCCATCAAATACGCCGCCGACAACGGCGCCGTGATCTGCCAGAACAGCTGGGGATACCCCGCCGGAACCATCTCGACGACCGACTGGACGCGCGGTTCCTACTCGGCGCTCTCGCGTGCGATGGAGTATTTCAACAAATATGCGGGACTGGATGAAAACGGCAACCAGACAGGTCCGATGGCCGGAGGCATCGTCCTATTCGCCGCGGGCAACGACGCTTCTAACGAGGACTGCTACCCCGCTGCCGACGCCAATGCGATCAGCGTGGGCGCAACCGGGTTCACGGGCGCCCCGGCCTATTACACCAACTACGGCAAGTGGGTCCGGATTTCGGCCCCGGGCGGCGACCAGATGCTAAGCAACGCCTACGGCGGCGTTTACAGCACGAGCGTGGCCGCTGACGGCACTTCAGGCTACGAAGGCAGCCAGGGAACCTCGATGGCCTGCCCCCACGTATCGGGAGCCTGTGCGCTGGCGATCAGCTATTACTACGGCGCCGAAAAGCGCAAGGGACTTACGGGCGAAATGCTCCGGCAGGCGCTGCTGAGCAGCACCCAATCCATTGACCGCTACTGCACCGGCAGTTACCAGCAGTATCTGGGTAACATGGGTATCGGTAGCCTCGACACCTATAAGCTGCTGCGGACCATTGCCAAGATCGACGGCATCCCGGCGCAGCAGGTCGGCGTAAACGCAACCGTCAGCATCGACCTGAGTCGTTACTTCGTCGCCACCAACGTCCTGGGATACACCGTTTCCATCCCCGACCTCGTGAAAATCGAGCTTCGGGGCGGAGTGATGAAGCTCACTGGCCTCAAACCGGGCCAGACGACGATCATCGTTTCGGACGGCGCGGCCATCCGCAAACCGATCGAGGTAACCGTCGGATGACACATTCATTAATGCAAAACGAGAATCAAGCCTATGAAAACCTTCTATAAATACGTGTCATTCGTTGCGGTGAGCCTCGCGGGACTGTGCGCCTGTTCGTCAGACGACGACACGGCCGGGAATGGCTCCGGCCTGCAGGCCGTCGCACAGCCGCAGATTATCGTCAGCGACCTGACAACCACCGGATTTACCCTCCGCTGGGAAGCCGTCGACAACGCCCGCTCCTACGTCTACACGTTCGACGGCGGCGGCGAGACCTCGACGACCGACTGCCGGCTGGAATTCAACAGCCTGGAACGGCAGAAAGAGTATGTCGTGGCAGTCAAGGCCTGCCCCCGGGATCCGGCCGAATACACCGAATCCCCCTTCACCTACATCCACGTGCTGACCGACGACCTGGAGCAGCTTCCCCAGCCGAAGATCACGCTCGGTAGCGCCTATGCGTCGAAAACCGTCATTTCCTGGACGGAAGTTCCCGAAGCGGAGCTTTACGAGTTCTCGGTCGACGGCGGAGAGGTCTCGACCACCCAAAGCCGCACGATCATCCTGTCAAAACTCGACAAAGGCCGCACCTACTCCTTTTCGGTGCGCGCCATGACGGCCGACGCCACGCGCTTCACCAATTCGGAAGCCGCGCAGTTCTCGTTCACCACGTCGGACGCCGACGTTCCGCCGCTGGTCATCGCCCCAACGACGATCATCTCCGACGCCGTGGCGTTCGACATCTACGCCTCCAGCGACGAGACCTACTATTATGAAATCCTCCCGGCCACGACCTTCGCCAAGTATTCGGCCGAAGAGCTGATGACCGCCTTCCAGACTTACATCATCGACTACGCAAAAAAACAGGGCATCAGCCTCCAGCTGGCCATGGCTTCGTTGCTCAAATCGGGAACCCAGAGCCTCCAGATGACGGGCCTCACCCCCGAGTTGAGCTACGTAATCTTTGCATTCGGCATGGACCTGCGGGGCAACATCACCTCGAATCTCTCCTCCACACAGTTCAAGACCACAGCCGACGGCTACTCCGCGGGCCCGAACTACGGCGGTAGCGACTGGTTCACGCAGCGGTTCTACATCAGCAACGCCTACTTTGCCCTGACGGGTTACGGATGGACCAACTCCGTATGGACCCACTGGAAGGGAGACGACGTGACGGACATCCGTTACCGCACGCTGAACACCAATCTCTTCAATCAGGTGTTCCCCGATCCCTACGACAAGCAGGCCATCGCCGCATTCCTGAAAGACCCCGATTACGGACTCCAGTTCAACCCCTCGCTGCTCTCGGCGACGGTCAACAGCGCCGACGGTTACAACGGACTTACGGAAGGCGTCAACTCAGGCACATCCTATACGCTGCTCTCGCTGGCCACCTCGTCGAGCGGCGCCGAGACGGTCTGCGTCAACTCCGTCACCACGAAGACCAGTACGACCGCCGCCGCATGGTTCGCAGCCTCGGCGTCGGTCAACGCCAACTACGGCCCGACACACAGCACCGTGGCCGGCTCCATGAAGGGTATCGATGTCGCAAAGGTGCGTTACGCAATTTTCAAGCAGAGCGCCCTCGCAAACGTCGGCACGGACGACTACCCAGCCGTGATCGAAGAACTCGGGCACGACGTCAAGGAGGAATACCTACCTTACATCAACGGCCAAGGCTTTGCCATCCTCTTCACCGGGGAGAGCGGCGTAACGCCCGAAACCGCATATGTCTTCATGGCGACAGCGACCAACACGGTCGGCGATAAAGTCACCAAATGGGGTTCGGCAACCACCAGCGCGGCTCCGGATGCGACCCTGACGAAGGCGCATGCCGTAACCCGCGCGAACGAACCGCTTCGGTCGCTCGTCGGAAAACCCATCGCCAACCCCGGGAAGTTCATCTACCCGATGGAGAGCGTCCAGCTACCCGCCGGGGCGAAACCCGAAGGCGACCTCTGGACCATCATTCACAACACGCACAATATCAAATAAGAGTACATCTATGAACAAGATAGCAGCAATTCTCTGGTGCATCCTGTC